>CAYGJW010000070.1:0-7630 GCA_964350415.1 uncultured Alphaproteobacteria bacterium | reverse complement strand
GTCCATAAGGATCGATGATTGAACTTACACCCGTATTAGTGACTCGGATGAGAGGCAGACCGGATGCAATCGCCCGGAATTTTACATGGGCATGGTGCTGCCGCGGACCAATCGTTCCGTCAAACCAAGCATCATTGGTCAGGTTAACGATCCACTGTGGTTGCTGCAGGCCATTGGGCTCAGAAAGTGCGAAAGGAAAGGCGGCCTCAAAACAGATCATCGGAGAAAAACTGGGGTGACCGGGCAGTGTAAAAGTCCGGAGGCCAGATCCCGAAGTGTAATCGAATTCACCATGGGCAATTTTTGAAAGTGGTAGATGTTTGAGCAGAGAATTGAAAGGAATGAACTCGGCAAAAGGCAGTAAACGAGATTTATGGTAGGTGTCATGAATATCGCCATTGTTTTTAAGGATATGCAGGCCATTCCAAAGCTGCTGCTTATTGTTGGTAACTTGTTGTCGGTCTGTGGCGCCAGTTATTAAAAAACTGTTCGAGGGTAGACTCTCGGTTATTTTACGCCGGATGTTGGGCTCTTCCCGTAGAAAGAAGGGAACGGCAGTCTCCGGCCAAATAACAATGTCGATCTTATCGAGCCCGGGGCTTTGGGTAAGCGATAGGAGTTGGTTTAAATTTTCCAAACGCCGCTCCCAAATCCATTTGTGATCTTGGTTAATCATGGGTTGAACAATGCGAATACGGGTATTTGTGTAGGAGGCTGGATTGTGATCGAGGCGATGCTGCCCCCAAAGCAGAGTACTGATAAATATGGCCGTAATAATAAGAGATGTTTTGAATTGGCGCTTATAGAGTAGGTAAGGAACACAAGACACCAGGACCGTCAGCAGTGTAAGACCGTAGATTGTTCCGTACGCTGAAATCTGGCTGATACTGAGGGTTTCTGACCAGGTAATACCAAGTAGTGCCCAGGGCGCTTGCGGAAAGAAGGAGCCGCGAATAAGCTCCAATAGTGTCCATAAAAAACAAAAATGTATGACCTTCAGGAAGACAGGTCCTCTGCGTTTTAAAAAGGCAAAGTGAACGGTGAGTCCAATAAAGACGGCCAGTAGTGCCGGCAATCCAATCAGCGATAAAGGTAGGTACAGGCTGACATCCCAAAGCGAATCGGTCAGAAAAGGCTGGGATACCCAATACATTGACCCAAAAAAGTAAGCAAAGCCAAACAGCCAGCCGGTGTAAAATCCAGATTTATGTGAGGATTCTGCGAGTAAAAGCAAGGCAGGCACACAAATGAAAAGCAGGCCATACATATTAAAGGGAGGCTGGACAAAAGCCAACAAGCCCCCAAAACCAAGGGAAAGCAAACAAAGACAGGTGCGTAGAATGCGATTTAAGAAAAAGTGCCTATGTAGGGTAGGAGAAAGCATTAGACAACCGCGAATTTTATTAGTTATAGCTGTTTATAGCCGAATAAGTTATAAAATTGAATTTTTTCTCCAATGTATTTGTTTGCATGTTGAAGCTCATTTGCTTCAGTTATTGAATTGGGTCATCATCTGTGTCAGAGTCAGATGCGGGTGAAGTCCTTAATATTTGATCTTCATCAGAGTACCAATATTCTTCATCTAATAATTCTTCTTCTGAAGCACTCATGTCATTTTGTAGATCTGCATAGACGACAGTTTTTACTAATGAAGCTGTATTTTTTTTAAAAATACGAGGTTGTTGTCCTGGAGAAAAACCATTTTTTTCAAGGCTTGCTGTATCAGCTGAATGACGTTTGAGATTAAGGCCTTTTACCTTTAGATATCCTTGAGAAAGCTTTCTTTCTCCATATTGTGTTTTTA
Organism: uncultured Alphaproteobacteria bacterium; assembly: GCA_964350415.1. Classification (GTDB taxonomy): domain Bacteria; phylum Pseudomonadota; class Alphaproteobacteria; order CAYGJW01; family CAYGJW01; genus CAYGJW01. The sequence continues at coordinate 5,826 of CAYGJW010000070.1, read as the reverse complement.
CGAGAGCTGAGTGGGTTACATTATCTTCAGCATCTAAGAGCTGATAGTAGCCTGGTATTGTCGGATCAATTCTCCAGCATACGGCAGAGCTTAAACCTGTATCATTAGGTTTTCTTTTTTTACGAGAGGGCCCTTCTTCAGGGCTTGTGGCCCGTAAGCGTTTTTTCAAGGTTGATTGAGCTGCTAATTCAGGCATTGCATGATTATCTTCTTTCATAGGGAGAAGGTAAACATTGCTATTTAGTCTTATGTGCTTTGAGCCATAAGGTTCTCCTTCAAGGTCATAGCTACAAATGGTATTTCCAAGTGCATCATTAACATTTATACGCTTTGAATCTAGCAGGATCAATACTCCAGCTTGTAGGAATCACTGAGTCTGCAAAAGTAGATGAAAGCAGGAAAAGACCAATAATAAAGAATCGTTTTGTAAGTTGAAGCATTGTATGTACCTAAGTAAATTATTTCATATGTTGATCATACTGTTCTAATCACTAAAGTAAGTCAATGATAATGTATTTGTTTGATGGTGTTTTTAACTCTCTGAGTTATAGCCAAATATTAAATTATTTGGCTATAACTGGCATAAGAGTATCTTATAGAAAGATTCAGGAAAAGTTAGAGGTCGTTGATTATGAATAAAAAGTTTACTTCTTACCTGCATCCTGCAGCGTTACTTTAAGACGGGTTATTCTTCGTTTATCCGCGTCTAAAATTTTAAAATTTAAGTTGTTTGGGCCTTTAATGGTTTCATTTTTCTTTGGGATTTTGCCGGCCAGTGAATAAATTAAACCGCCGACTGTGTCAATTTCGCGGGTTTCTTCTTCTGATAAGGAAAGCTTAAAGTGCTCTTCAAATTGCTCCAGAGGCATGCGGGCATCCAGGGTAAAGCTGCCGTCATGGTGGTCAATCAGCTGGGGCAGGTCACTGATATCGTGTTCATCCGTAATATTCCCGACAATTTGTTCCAAAATATCTTCAATGGTGACCAAGCCGTCAACGCCGCCAAATTCATCAACAACCAGGGCCAAGTGAGATCCTTTCATGCGCATTTCCAGTAAAAGATCTAAACAATGCATCGCAGGGGAAGCAAACAGCGGTTTACGCATAACGTCGGAAAGCCGGAATTCCTTTTGACTACCCCAATAGGTAAGAAGGTCCTTGATGTGAATGACACCAATAATATGATCTAAAGAGCCACGATAGACTGGGAGTCTGGAAAAAGTGGCGTGCTGGACAACGCTGAGAATTTCCTTAAGGGTTGCTGTAATGGGTAGGGCCACGATATCTGTGCGTGGAATCATGATATCATCAAGAATCGTTTTTGTGGCCTGCATTGCATTCACAATCAACGATCTTTGATGCACACTGCGATTTAGGTTTGAGCTGGTGTTATCTTCAAAAAGCGCATCAATTTTCTCGCTTAAGTTTGTTTCATCTTTCTTTGACCAAAAAGATTTTGAAAAGATTTGAAAGATTGCCGGAAAATGCATGGTTGTTACCTTAATTGCTGTGGTCGTATGGGGTTTGAATCGAGAGTTTACTGAGGATGAGAATTTCCAGCGCTTCCATTTCTTCAGCCTCGTCATCGTCGATATGGTCATAACCATACAGATGCAGGAGACCATGGATAATAAGGTGGGTAAGATGGTGTTCTGGTTTTTTGTCTTGGGAATCAGCTTCCCTTATTACCGTTTCATAAGCGATATAAATATCACCGAGTGGCTTTGGGGAAATGGGTATATTATCAGGAATTTGGGCCGGAAATGAGAGGACATTGGTGGCCTTGTCTTGCTGACGGTACTGCTGATTTATTGTGCGAATTTCGGCGTCATCGGTCAGGATAAAGTTGACCTCGGTGGGACTGTCTGAGTCCAGCTCTTCGTCACAAACGTCCAAAGATTTTTGAATAATTTCAGATAGACCTGTAATGCGTTTTTGCCATATTGGGGCGGTAATATGTAGACTAAAGGTCGTTTTCATAGGCCTCAACGATTTTAGAAACAAGGGGGTGCCGAACAACATCATCTTTGGTAAAGGTGATCAGGGCAATTTCTTTAATTGGGGTGAGAAGTCTGACTGCTTCCTCAAGACCTGAACGCATACCGCGAGGTAGATCGGTTTGCGACAGATCCCCTGTAACCGCCATTTGCGAGCCTTCCCCTAGGCGGGTCAGACACATCTTCATTTGTAGCTGGGTTGTGTTTTGTGCCTCATCAAGGATGATATAAGAATGGGCAAGTGTACGCCCGCGCATGAAAGCGAGAGGTGCAATTTCAATCACACCACTTTCGATGTAGCGGTGGACTTGATCAACCGGCAGCATGTCATAAAGCGCATCGTAGATGGGTCTGAGATACGGATCGACTTTTTCCTTTAAGTCTCCGGGTAGAAATCCTAGGCTTTCCCCAGCCTCAACGGCAGGTCGGGTCAGAATAATTCGGTCAACATCACCAGAAATAAGCTTGCTAACAGCTTGTGCGACAATTAGATAGGTCTTCCCGGTACCTGCAGGCCCAATGGCAAAGGTGATCGGATAATCATTGAGGGCGTGAATCAGTTGCTGCTGATTGGGATTACGCGCCTTGATCGTACGCTGCCGCGTTATAATAATGTTGGGGTTATCTGGCATATCATTTTTTTCTTGAGTACTTTGCTCGCTGCCTTGAAGTTTAAGAATACTCTCAACATCTTGCAGACTAATATCGTGCCCTGTTTTAGCAGATTGATACAATCCATTTAAGACATTTTTTGTAAGTGCTGCAAGTTTGTCAGCGCCCTGGATGTTTAAGGTGCTGCCGTGTAAAGAAATTGAGACACCAAGCTGCTGCTCAAGAAATGTTAAGTTCGCATCATGTTCCCCGCAAAGAGCGCGGAGGTAAGCTGGATTTTGAAACTTTATCGTTAGCAAGCTATTGGGGTTTCCTCTCTAAGATTAGAGTCTATACAATGCCCCGCTAAGCTATTGAGCCCAGCATCAGCGATTTTAACGTCAACCGTCTGCCCCAAGCTGTTTGATGGGTAATCAAAGTAAACAGATTGATTGTACGGCGTACGGCCAATCATTTGTCCAGCCTCGCGGCCTGGTTTTTCGATAAGAATGGGTAGCGTTCGGCCTATCATACTCTTATTATGCCGCAATTGTTGCGCCTTGAGAAGCGTTTGTAGTTCATACAAGCGTTCACTTTTAACTTCTTCTGGAATCTGGTCATCCATTAAGGCGCCGGGAGTTCCAGGACGAACACTATAGGTAAAGGAGTAAGCTTGTGCATAACCGACGGCTTCAACCAATTCCATTGTCGCGCGGAAATCTGCGTCCGTTTCGCCAGGAAAACCAACAATAAAGTCCGAAGACAAGGCAATGTCAGGGCGGTGCTTTTTTAAGGTTTCAATAATCGAAAGATAGTGCTTCGCCGTATGTTTTCTGTTCATTGTCTGCAGAATACGGTCAGATCCCGATTGCACAGGAAGATGCAAATACGGCATCAATTTAGGCTCAGAACCATGTAGGACCAGAAGATCATCGGTCATATCCCGGGGATGCGATGTGGTGTAGCGAATACGCTCAACTTGCGGCAGCTTGGCAACGCCGCGAATAAGATCCGTCAGATTCCACTCATTTCCGTCAAGCCCCTTCCCGTGGTAAGCGTTAACATTCTGTCCAAGCAGAATAATTTCGCGCGCATCAAGGTTGGTCAGGTTCTGAGTTTCTGTAATGATATCCGCAGCAGGCCTTGAAAGCTCCGCACCGCGGGTATAGGGAACGCAGCAAAATGTGCAGAATTTATCGCATCCCTCTTGGATTGAAACAAATGATGATGCCCCTTGCTTTTTCTTTGTTTCAGGCAAGAAATCGAACTTAGATTCCGTTGGAAACTCAAGATCATAGACACCTTTTCGGCTTTTGCGAGGATTGCCTTTTTTAACAGCTGCACGCTCCGCGCGCTCCAGCATTTCAGGCAGACGGTGATAGGTTTGCGGCCCAAAGACAATGTCGACGATCGGGGAGCGTCTTTTAATCTCTTCGCCTTCCGCTTGGGCGACACAGCCTGCAATGGCAATGATGAGTGGGTCTTTGTCGTCAGAGCGATTGTCTTTCAAAGGCTTAATGCGCCCCAATTCAGAAAACAGTTTTTCAGAAGCTTTCTCGCGAATATGACAGGTATTAATCAAAATCATATCAGCGGCAGACATATCGTCCGTTTGCTGATAACCGCGATCCGCCAAGACATCAGCCATCCGGTCCGAGTCATAGACGTTCATTTGGCAACCGTAGGTTTTGATAAAAAGATTTTTAGTATTCATTGCTTTGGTACTTATGGTTGTTTAGAGCTTTTGAGTTTTTTTGCCCTACGTTTAATACGCGATAATAAGTTTCTGCCTTTTCGGCTGTCTTTTTTAAGCAGCTTCATGGTCTCAGTACAGACCGTTTCTCCGCAAGCTTGAGCGAGCTGTTTGCGATTTTTAAAGTCTTTCGGATTCACAGGAGGGTGAAATTTCACCGCAATAGTTGTATAGCCAAGCCCCAGCATCCGCCACAGATGCGACCCCAAAGGCATGTCTGCATACCAACAGAAGTACGGACGCCACATACGGCCTAAAGGCATGCGATTCAAGTGGGTGTAGGCAATTGAGACAGGCTGGATCATCAGGTCTTGGTCCTCTTCCAAGGCAACGCTGAAAAAGCTGCTTTTGAAAGGGAGAACATGATTGCCGTCTGTGCTGGTTCCTTCCGGGAACAGGATAAGATTTTGTTTCTTTTTAAAGCGCTCACTCAAAGTTTGGCTGTGCTTGCCAACTTTTGTGCGCTTACGCTGGACAAAAACGGTGCGCTGGAGCTTGGCAAGAAAACCGATAACGGGCCAATTTGCTACTTCGCTTTTAGAAACAAAGCTGGCTGGGATAATTGAACCCAAAACAATGATGTCGAGATAAGAGCTGTGGTTGGAAACAAAGAGTGTCGGGCTATGCTGGGACATTTTGCCCGAGACACGAATCTGAAAGCCAAAAATACGGGTGCAAAGTTTGTGATATTTCATGGGAAATACCTTTGCCATACGTGGCCAGACTAAAATAAGTGTCATTTGTATTGGAATTGTGGCAAGCGTCAACAGGGCATGACAAAGGATGCGCATAAACGCAAGACCTGGTGAAAAAATGCTACCAATGCTTAAGTTGGAGTAGTTTCTTTCGCCGACCTTTGATAGTGACGAAAGTACTTGTTCTCTAGAGCGAGGTTTGTATCGACTAAAATGCATACGTCTGTCGTGTTAAATTGTTCATCTATTACGGCGCCATCGCCAACACAGCCCCCAATTCTTAGGTATCCCTTAAGAAGTGGCGGAAGTGAACTAAAAGCATCTTTGATATTAATCTCATCCTGAGGGATGAAGTTCATATCTATATATTTATGGTCGAGGGCCCTTGGGCGCAAGTCCTCATGTGCAAGATGATTGTGATAAAGGTAGGAAAGTGGAAGTTTAATGTCTTCGATGTTTGTACCCGGAAAGCTTGCACAGCCAAACATGAGTGAAATATCGTATTCAAAAACATAGGCAGCAAGCCCAAGCCATAAAATTTGAATTGTTGCACCCGTCCGGTAAGCCGGGTCAATACAAGATCTTCCAAGTTCGACAATATTGTCATAATGATTCAAAGCTTTGTCGATATTAAACTCAGATGCTGTATAAAATTGGCCGACCTTGCGCGCCATTTCATTGGGAAGCAGCCTGTAGGTACCAACAATTTTACTTTTTCCGGTGTCTTTGTGCTCATGATCAATAACAAGGAGGTGGTCACAGTACTTATCATAGATGTCACTGTCGCTTT
>CAYGJW010000069.1:0-7653 GCA_964350415.1 uncultured Alphaproteobacteria bacterium | reverse complement strand
ACAGGAAAGCGCGTCTTTAAAATGGCCCCGCTGCACCATCACTTTGAGAAAAAAGGCTGGGCTGAGCCGACAATTGTCATTCGCTTCTGGATCATTGCTGGAATTTTAGCCATGATTGGGCTTTCAACGTTAAAGATTCGGTAATCTAAATGCAACGCTTTCCCTACCAAAATATTCTAGTCCTTGGACTCGCCCGCACGGGGCTGGCTGCTGTGCAGACCCTTAACCGCTATGGCCTGAAGCCTTTGGGATGGGATGACAACGCTGCAAGCTGTGAACAGGCTACGGCAACGTCAGATATCACGATTACACCGCCTACTGATATCGACTGGGCGCAGCTGGATGCGCTGATTGTCAGCCCAGGCGTTCCTTATAAATACCCCAAACCGCATCCAGTCATTACTCAAGCGCGAGCGAAAAACATTCCGATCCTTGGCGATATTGATCTGTTTATGAATCTGATCCCGCAAAGCCCAGTTGTTGGAATCACTGGAACGAACGGTAAATCAACGACCACAGCGCTTGTCCACCACTTGCTGACTAGCAGCGGGAGGACCGCGCATATTGGCGGCAACATCGGCACGGCGGCGCTTGATCTTCTACCAAATATAAAAACAGACGACCCCATTGTTCTGGAGCTTTCATCCTATCAGCTTGATCTTTACAGCGCCCGGCCTTTTGACATTGCCGCATGCCTTAATATCACGCCCGATCATATTGACCGCCACGGTTCTTTTGACTCATACGTTGCAGCAAAGGCTAAGATCTTCAATGACCCAGACCAAAAGCAAACGGCTTTTATCAGTGTTGATGATCCAGAACTCAAAGCCCTCTCTGATACGAATCCCAGAATATCAACGATCTCTAAAACCGATACAAACGCAGACCTCAGTTTTGAAAACGGTATATTGAAAGATGGGGACATTCAGTTAAACCTATCTGAAAACACCCCGTTGCTTGGCGCCCATAACTGGCAAAATATTACCTTTGCTTACGCCATAACCAAAGCGCTTGGACTAACGACAGATCAATTCATCAAAGGCCTGAAAACATTCACAGGGCTGGAACATCGTCTTGAATCTGTCGCAAATTTTAAGAATATGCATTTTATCAATGATAGCAAAGCCACCAATGCGGAGGCGGCATCCAATGCTCTTGCCTGCTTTGATCATATCCATTGGATTGTTGGCGGCATGCGAAAAAAAGAGGGACTTGAAAACCTCTACCCCTACCTTCCTCATGTGGCCCACGCCTACATTATCGGGGCACAACCCGAAGTCACTGCCCAAGAACTTGAGGGAAAAGTCCCTTACACAATCGCAGGCACCGTCGACATGGCCGTTGAAAAAGCGATGCAAAATTGTCTCAAGAGCGAACTAAGTTGCCCTATTGTCCTATCCCCTGCTTGCGCATCCTTTGATCAATTTGCTAGCTTTGAACACAGGGGCCGCCACTTTAAAACAGTTGTTATGCAGGCCATCAAAGAAACAAAAAGGTGATGACTCAGTGATTAATCTTTCCCGCGCAAATACCAGTCTTTTTGGTCGTTGGTGGTGGACTGTCGACAAATGGACACTGGTTGCTTTGGGGGCATTGATTCTGATTGGCACGCTGCTTAATATGTCTGCAAGTCCTGCTGTTGCCGAACGCATTGGCACCCACTCGTACTTTTTTGTTTACAAACAATTGCAGATTCTGCCTTTTACAATTGCGATCTTGCTAGGGATTTCTTTACTGGATAGCAAGCAAATCCAAAAACTTGGGACGATTTGCCTGGTCATTAGTATGATCGGCCTGGTGATGACACTCATGTTCGGTACAGAAATCAAAGGGGCGCGTCGCTGGATCAGCCTGGGCGGATTTTCGCTGCAACCTTCTGAATTCCTCAAACCAACCTTTACCATTGTCCTGGCTTGGCTGCTTAGCACCCATTCCCAGACCAAGGGGCAATTCCCTGGCAAAATTCTTTCCTTTGGCCTATTAGGCGTAATTCTTTTTCTTATGCTCATGCAGCCCGATCTTGGTATGTCTGCGGTCATCACCGTTCAGTGGTTTGCGCTCTTGTTCATTACGGGCCTGCAACTGCGGTGGATTGTTTTGCTGGCTCTTGTGGGCAGTCTTGGCTTGCTTGCGGCCTATAGTTTTTTCCCTCACGTCACCACCAGGGTTGATAAATTCTTAAGCCCAGGAACCAGTGAGAACTATCAAGTTGAAAAATCTTTGGAGGCTTTTACCTCCGGCGGCATTTTTGGTGTGGGTCCAGGTGAGGGCCACGTTAAAGACTACCTTCCCGATGCCCATGCCGACACAATTTTTGCGGTCGCCGGTGAAGAATTTGGGCTTATTCCATGTCTCATCACGGTCATGCTGTTCTGCTTTATTGTCTTAAGGGGGCTGTGGCTGTTATCCAAATACGGGAGCCTTTTTGCCATCCTCGCAGGGGCAGGTATTTATGTTCAATTTGGTATCCAGGTCTTTATTAATTTGGCCTCAACCTTGAACCTGATTCCGACCAAAGGTATGACACTACCTTTCGTCAGTTATGGCGGCTCATCCGCGATTTCCCTTGGACTGGCCATGGGTGTTGCCCTTGCCCTAACGCGAAAAAATGATACGAATCATGCCGTGCATAAAAAAGCATCGAATCTGCATTTCAACACCACACCTCTGCCGACTGACATCCGCAGAAAACAGATGGACTTATTCGCCGATGAGTGACATGAAAAAGCCCCTCATTGTCCTGAGTACAGGCGGCACAGGCGGCCACTTATTCCCCGCCCAGTCCCTGGCTGCAAACCTGGTGGACCAGGGCTATGATTGCCACCTTGCCACAGATAAAGCGGGCGCCCAGTTCAAAAGCATCATCCCGATTCATATCGTTGCTGCAGGCCCCCTCAGCCGTTCAAAGGATCTTTATAAAAATGTTTTCAAGCTGTTTTGGGGAACCTTTCAGTCAATAAAACTCCTTAGAAAACTAAAGCCTATTGCTGTTGTTGGATTTGGCAGTTATGCGAGCACGCCCGTGCTTGCTGCTGCTAAGATACTAAAAATACCCAGCGTTATTCATGAACAAAATGCAGTCTTCGGAAAAGCAAATAGGTTGTTTGCACCTGCTGTTACAGCCATCGCCACAGGCTTTGAAAAAACTTTGGGAATCCATGCTAAGTACAAAAGTAAAAGCGTTGTAACAGGCAACCCAGTGCGCCCAGAAATCAAAGAAATGCAAGCTGCTCCCTATCCTAGCCTTGACCAGAATACACCGCTTAAGATCCTTATTTTCGGCGGCAGCAAGGGTGCCAGCATTCTCAGTAACATCCTTCCCAAGGCAATCGCTTTGCTTTCAGAAGAAGAGCAAAAACGATTAATGATCACTCAGCAAGCACGATCTGAAGATATTGATACTCTACGCGAATCTTATAAATCCTTGGGTATACAAGCTAATGTCTATGACTTCATTGACGGTATTGCTGAGCAAATTGTCAGCGCCCATCTGGTCATTGCCCGCAGCGGTGCTTCTACCATTGCTGAGCTCACCACGATTGGCCGGCCAGCAATTTTTGTGCCCTACCCTTATGCAACGGAAGATCATCAGCTACATCAAGCAAAGATGATCGAAGAAGCTGGCGGTGCCTGGCTGATCCCTGAAAAAAGCTTCACAGCTAAATTGCTCGCCCATAAACTGCAGTCATTCCTACAGCTACCAAATACATTGATCGAAGCTGCTGACTTGATGGCCCAGCAAGGTCATCCTGATGCGACACAGAATTTGGCTGCACTTGTGCTTGAAAAGTGCTACACAGATGACGTAACTAAGTCAGCGTCCCAATTGAAAAAACGCGATAAAAAACAGAGTACTTAATATGCGGAAACTTCCCTTTAATATTCGAACGATTCACCTGGTCGGCATCGGCGGCATTGGGATGAGTGGTATCGCTGAAATTTTACATGCCACCGGTTACACGGTGCAGGGATCTGATCTGAGTGAGAATCAAAACGTCAAACGTCTTAAGGATCTTGGCGTTACGGTTATGACCGGTCATGATGGGGCCAATGTTAAAAATGCAGACGTTGTCGTTTACTCTTCTGCTGTCAAAGCCGACAACCCTGAAATTATCGCAGCAAAATCCTTACGTATTCCAACACTTCCGCGCGCTGAAATGCTTTCTGAACTTATGCGTTTTAAGCGTTCCATCGCCGTGGGCGGCAGTCACGGAAAAACCACGACCACCTCAATTATTGCAACGATTGCAAAAGATGCCGGTCACGACCCAACCATCATCAATGGCGGGATTATCAATTCGTTACGCAGTAATGCCCGCTTTGGAAATGGTGAATGGGCTGTGGTTGAAGCCGATGAATCCGACGGCAGCTTTCTTAAGCTTCCTTCGATTATCAATGTCGTGACCAATATTGATCACGAACACATGGATCATTATAAGTCATTTGATGACTTGATTCACGCCTATCAGACTTTCATCAATAATATCCCTTTTTATGGCCTAGCTGTACTATGTGCTGACGATCCGCACCTGATGAAAATTGTCCCAACAGACCGCAGAGTTGTGACCTACGGCCTGAGTGACACAGCGGACGTTTCCGCAACCAATATCCGCTATAAGCCAGAGGGCACCCTGTTCGATGTTGTCTTTAATAATCCGATTTCTAAAAAATCAGAAACATGGAAAGATATCCAAATTCCAATGCTGGGTGATCATAACATCGCCAATACGCTGGCATCTATTGCTGTCGCGCGTGAGCTTGGCATTGACTTTGAGACAATCACAGGAAGCCTTAATAATTTCAGTGGTGTTGGTCGGCGCTTTACAAAAACGGGGGATGTTGGCGGCATCACTATTTTTGATGATTACGCCCACCACCCAACGGAAATTGCAGCCGTTCTAAAGGCTGCTAAGCAAGCATGCAGGGGAAACGTCATTGCGGTCGTTCAGCCGCATAGATTCACACGGCTACAGTCTTTATTCTCTGAATTTTCAAGCTGTTTTACCGACGCGGACAAGGTGCTGGTTACCGAAGTGTTTACAGCAGGCGAGCAGCCGATAGATGGCATAACACACACAACCCTTGTTGAGGCCGTTAAGAAACAAGGACACCCGGATGCACAGGTCCTGGATAACAGCCGAAACCTTGCTAAAATCCTAGCAAATAAAGTGCAGCCTGGTGATTTCATCCTTTGTATGGGTGCAGGAAGTATCAGTAAAATGGCGCATGATTTGCCGGAACAGCTACAGAAACATTTTTGCATTACACTTCCCACTAAGAAGGCCCAGCTTTCCTAATGTCGCAAACGCCCCCTCCTCCTTTTTTCAGTGAACTGCCTGAAGTACGGGGCCGCATCAGCACCCATGTATCTTTGGCAGCACTTTCTTGGTTCCGTGTGGGCGGTACAGCCGACGTTGTCTTTAAGCCTGCTGACCAGGATGACCTTATTCATTTCCTAAAGTCTTGCCCCAAACACATTCCAGTCACTGTCCTTGGGGCGACCTCGAACATGATTATTCGGGATGGCGGCATTCGCGGGGTCGTCATTCGTCTTGGCCGCGGATTCAATACCATTGAGGCCAACACATCAGATCACACCCTTATTGCAGGGGCTGCTGTTCTGGACAGCACCATCGCACAAACCAGTGCAAGTGCCGGCATTGCAGGGCTTGAATTTTATATCGGCATACCCGGATCCTTGGGCGGGGCTTTGCGCATGAACGCAGGCTGTTATGGCGGCGAAACAAAAGATGTATTGCTGTGGGCAGAAGCCATCGACCGCGACGGCAATTTACACCGCATTGAAAATATGGAAATGAATTTCAGCTACCGCCATTGCGGTGTGCCTGAGGATTGGATTTTTGTACGCGCTCAGCTTCAGGGCACCGCTGATAAGCCTGAAGATATTCTTGCGCGTATGAACAAAATCAAAGAACAACGCGAACATACCCAGCCGATTCGTGAGCGCACAGGCGGCAGCACTTTTGCCAATCCTGACGGACACAGCGCCTGGAAGCTAGTTGATGAGGCCGGCTGCCGCGGCCTTAAAAAAGGCGGCGCCCAGGTCTCTCCCCTCCATTGCAATTTCCTGCTTAATACAGGGGATGCAAGTGCTGCTGATCTTGAAGCGCTTGGTGAGGAAGTACGTGCGCGTGTCCTTGAAACCAGCTCTATTACCCTTAACTGGGAAATTAAACGAATCGGGGATAAACATGACTAAAGTTGTTGCTCAAAAAGTGATGGTTATTTACGGCGGCTGGTGTAATGAGCGCGAGGTTTCAATTTCTTCAGGAGCTGAAGTCATTAAGACACTCAAAGCACTAGGGCATACTGTCATCCCTTACGATCTTACCCAAGACATTGACGCTTTAAACAATGCCATTAAAAGCGCACAACCAGACGTCATATTCATCGCCCTGCACGGCACCTTTGGCGAAGACGGACAAATTCAAGCGATCCTAAATACGCATCAGATTCCGTACACCCATTCGGGGCATCAGTCTTCAAAACTGGCTTTTGACAAAGTTCTTGCTAAGGCTATTTTTAAACAGCACAACATCCCAACCCCGCCACATAAAATCATTGCAGCCAGCGCCTTGAATGGTGAAGACCCAATGCCGCGCCCCTATATCCTTAAGCCTGTTTCTGAAGGGTCTTCGGTTGGCGTATTTGTCGTACAGGACCAAGACCCAACGCCAACAGAAAAAGACTGGAAGCCTTCATGGGGGGATAAGATCCTTGTTGAGCCTTTCATTCCTGGTCGTGAACTGAGTGTTGCTGTTTTAGATGACAAAGCCTTAACTTGCACTGAACTGCGGGCAAAGTCGGGTTTTTATGATTATGCGGCTAAATTCACCGACGGCTTTTCGACTCAACATATTGTGCCCGCAGATATTCCCGATGATGATATGCAACGGCTGTTTGATTATACCCAGCGTGCGCACAAGGCCTTGGGATGTCGCGGCATCACACGGTGTGATTTCCGCTATGATGAAAGCCAAAGCGCACCCGAGCAACGCATTCAAATGCTTGAAATTAACACACACCCAGGGCTTACACCGATTTCCATCGCGCCTGAGCAAGCTGCGCATGCAGGCACCCCCTTTCCGAAGCTTGTTCAATGGATGATTGAGGACGCACAATGGGAAAAGTAACCAAGCAATCGATTAAAGACTCTTTCAAGCATTTCATTGATCGTGTCACCTATTGGTGCAAAGTCACGCTTTGGATGGCTGCCTTTATTCTGATTGGCATCAGCGGCTATTATATCTATAGCAAGAGCATCATTCCCAAAAGCATCAGCTTTGCCAAACAACAAGCGACAGATACAGGCAGAACGCTGGGGTTCACCTTAAAAGAAGTGCTTGTTGAAGGGCGTCATTACACAGATAAACAAGCTTTACTCAATTGCATTGACACAAAGCGTGGTGATGGCATTTTCCCAATTGATATTCACCGTATCCGCAGCAAGATCGAAGCACTTCCGTGGGTCAGCGAGGCCGCTGTTGAAAAGCGTCTTCCTGATACACTCTTTATCACCCTTCAGGAAAGAGTTCCGCTTGCTTACTGGCAAAAAAATAAGGTCATTTATCTGATTGATGATCGCGGTGATATTATTCCGGAAAAGCCGAAACGCTTGCCAAATATGCCCCA
>CAYGJW010000068.1:0-7657 GCA_964350415.1 uncultured Alphaproteobacteria bacterium | reverse complement strand
CGATTGCCGGGCTTGGTTACGGTTATGCCTATATGAAAACTCAGAAAATTGAAGCGGCAATTATGGTGCATTTTGTCATCAACCTGATCCACTTCTTTTTCTTCACCTATCCATCTTTGGCACGATGATAGGCGGCTTAAATCATATTACTTTTGCGGTAAGAAATTTGGAGATTTCCTTTGATTTCTACCGAAAAGTGCTTGGGTTTAAGCCTGTTGTGAAGTGGGATGCAGGTGCTTACTTTGATGTGCGAGGCCTGTGGTTTTGTTTATCCGAAGACCCTAAGTTTCAGAATCAATTCGGTTTGGGGTATACGCACACGGCATTTTCGGTTGAGGTGGATAAGTTATTAACTATTCAGAAAAAATGCGAAGAGTATGGTGTTAAAAAGTGGAAAGAAAATAGCTCGGAAGGGGACTCTTTTTACTTTAAAGATCCTGATGGGCATAAGCTGGAATTGCATGTGGGAAGCCTTGAAACAAGGCTGGAGCATTATAGAAATAAGCCACTTAAGGGAATGAAGTTCTTTTGACTTATGGCGGCTTTGCTGCTAATTAAAATACAAGGTTTTCTAATTCTATTATGAGGATACAATGACGTCTCAAACGATGGTGCAAACAAAAGACACAAATACAAAAATGCTTGAGCTTATAAAGTTCGGGGCGGTTGCCTTTGGTTTGTCTTGGATTATTGCAATTTCTGCGCAGATTATGGTGCCCGCTTGGCCTGTTCCATTCACGATGCAAACGCTTGTGATCATTGTCATGGGGATGCTTCTGCCCGCGCGCTTAGGTGTTGCTGCGGTGGCTTTATACTTTGCACAAGTTGCTTGCGGCTTGCCATTTATGACGGGTTTTAAAGGCGGATTGCTTGCATTGTCGGGCCCAACAATTGGTTATGCGTTAGGTTTCTTTCCTGAGATTTTGGTGATTTCAAAAATGAAGTCAATGCTGGGAAAACCGAATGTTATCAAAGACATCGTATCAGGTTTCGCTGGGCAAGTTTCGCAATATTCTTGCGGTGTGCTTGTGCTTTCAACGATGATTGGATTTGAAAAAGCGATCGTTCTTGGACTGCTTCCATTCCTCGCGAGTGCAGCCCTGAAACTTGCTGTTGCAGTTAGCCTTTCTGCTGCTGTTCGCCGTTTAAGACATGGCTAAACTTATCATTTTTGATTGCGATGGCGTCCTTGTCGATAGTGAGGCTTTGGCGAACCAAGCGACGGTTGATCTTTTGAATCAAGAAGGCCTCGCAATCACTTATGATCAGTACTTGACCTTATCCTTAGGTAAGGTTGATGAGGAGGCGTTTAAAGACCTGCAAACCCAGTTCAATTGCAGCTTTGACGCAGACTTCCTCGAACGGGTTTATTCCCATATAATCAATACCTTTACGCAAGACTTGCAGCCTATTTCTGGCGTGCAAATGCTGCTGAATCAGCTGAAAATTCCAAAGTGCGTGGCCTCAAGTTCCCGGCGGGATCGGTTGAACCACTCCCTGCAGGTAACAGGCTTGTGGGAATCTTTTAACGGGGCTGTGTATAGTGCGCCTGAAGTGGGGCGGGGTAAGCCTGCACCAGATGTATTTGTGCACGCTGCTGCGCAGTTTCAGGCCGACCCGAAAGATTGCCTGGTGATTGAAGATAGCAGCGCTGGAGTACGTGCTGCGGTTGCAGCAAAAATGCCGGTCATTGGCTTTGTGGGTGGGGCGCACTGCAGCCCAAGTGATGCCGATAAATTGCAGCAGTTAGGCGCGATAAAAGCCTTTGATAGCATGGACGAAATCGCAGATTTTATACACGCCTAACTTGTGTAAGTGATTGTATTTATTCTTTTTTATAAAGACGCAGTGCGGATTGGTCTTTCTTCCTCAGGAAAACTTACCTCAGAACTTGTGGCTTGCGGCTTGCGAATCTGGAGGTAGTTTTTCAGCTCTTCTTCGTTAAGAGAACCGCGGTAAACAATGCCGTTGATAATGAAAGATGGCGTGCCGTAAATCTTCAGATCCATGCCTAATTTCATGTTATCTTCAAGTTGATCTTTAGTTTTAGGATTCGCAATATCTTCTTTAAATTTGCTGAGATTAAGGCCTATTTTTTTGGCTATATCCTTGACAACTGCAAGCGTAATCTCCCCTTGGTGCTGCATTAGTTTTGTGTGCATTTCCGGGTACTTACCTTGGTTTTTTGCAGCGATCGCAGCCGAGGCAGCAGTCACAGCATTGGGCCCAAGAATGGGAAATTCTTTCATGATAACCTTAACATCTTTATCAGCCAATTGAGCTTTTACAGCCTTAAAATTAGTCTTACAGTGGCTGCAGGTATAGTCAAAAAACTCAACGATTGTCTTGGTTCCCGAAGGATTTCCCATCACAGGGGAGCGCGAATCATCGTATATTTCTTTTTGGTTGCGTTCGATGGAGCCTGCATAGGCGTTTGAGACGCAAAGAGCGAGAAAGCTGAGTAAAAAAGCGAATGTACGTTGCATAAGATCCCTCCCAGGAGTTGGTGTTTTTTTTAATCCCCGTTTATGGTGTTTTTATCGTTTTTTAGGGGCTTTTTAAAGGTCGATTTGGGGTGTTTTGGTCCACTTTTTAGTTGTTTGTGAAACGGTTGTGAATTCCCTCTGTTTGATCGTACCCTCCCAATCCTTTAAAGCCAATTGAAAAGAGGAACGACCAGCTGCTATCTCGGAATTTATTCCGGATGAAACTTTTCTTGGCAGTGATGCTGCTCTGGAAGCATTCGTCTCGGTAGGAGAGCTGACCTTGAATAAGCCGCAGCTGTTTTCGGCGTAAATCGACTTGCCCGCCAATACCGGCATACCAGAATTTACTCATGCGTAGGGCAACATTTTCGTTGATGGAGTGGATCCGCTTTTTGCTGATGGCACCGGGGGTTCGCACTGCAAAGAGCAATCCTGTTTCAGAAACAAAACGATCGCCAAAATAATCGACGAAAATCCCGCCACTTTCGAATTTCTTATGGTGAGGACTGAAGCGTCCTTCCGTGCTGAATGTAAGGCGTTGATTCGGGCTGTGGCGTAGGTTGCTGACAATGTCAGAGAAGCCTTTTCTGAGGCCTGTTGCGCGCACATGATGGCTGAGGGTTGGCTGGTTAAAGGCGTAACTTTGCGCCATGAACAGGCGGGTGTTGCTGCTGCCAAATACGTCAGCGCTAAACCCGTAAGTCATACGCGCGTCATCGCTGACCCGGTCAAGTCCCGGGGACCTGTTCAGTAGCAGGATGTTTTGAGACGACAGCTCAAAGCCATGGCTGTCCAGGTTTGGGATAAAATGACGATGACGGCGAGGGTTGTTATCACGGGCAGTGACCACGGTGCTTAAGAAGGGCTCAACGACTGTTGTGTTGCTTCTGCCCGCATGGCTGACTAATAAAGGATACTTAAATGTTGCGGCCATAAGTGGATACAAACGGCCTGCATGATGGTTGCCGGCTTGCCGCGAAAAACGCTGTGAGCGGCGAACATGGTAGGCATCACCACGTAGTTGTGTATCCAGGTCAAGTTTAACACCGTTCGCGAATAACACCGGATAATTCCAACCGCTATTGATGCTTAAGAGATGAGTGTTGCTGCGCTGGGAGGAATAATGGGAGCGCCCTTGGGTTTCAATAAACCAAGTACCATAATCGCCGCCGACATCCCCCGATGTTTTGTAATAAATCAGCGGTAGGACGGTGGTATTTTCAGCCTGGGTATCGCGGTAACGCAGACCCTGGTAGGAAAAACTGCGCATGGAAAATTCTGTTCCCGGGCGATCCCAAGTCCAATAGAGCCTTGAGGTGAGGCGGTCACGCTCAGCTAAATTCGCAGATGCTGGATAATTCTTATGGGTCGTGCGCTGGGCATCAAATCCCCAGGACCATCCATCACCATATTTAAATTTACCAGAACTTTCGGTGTGGGCGGCAAAATGCGCATCACTGGTTTTCCTGCCGTTTTTACGTTCTAGAAATCGAGCAATGCTGCCTTTTAACATCAAATCCCCATGATGGAAAAGATGCCGGTATTCAGCCTCTGCCTTAAGTTCACCGCGCAAAGACGCACTGGGCGTGATTGTTAAATCTTTGTGAGGGGCCAAGGCAAAGTGGTAAGGAAGTTTCAGTGTGGTGCCCGTACCCCGAATCAGAAGGTCCGGCGTTAGAAATCCTGAAGAATGAGCCTTTTTTGGGGCGGGAACCGTAATCGAGGGCACATAAAAAAGGGGCTGAGAGAACATGCGCAAGGACGCACGCTTAAATGAAAGCTCATCTTTTTCCTCGTCATAGGTGGCTTGTTCTGCCCGGATATCCCAAAGGCGTGTTGGGCATTTTTTCTGATTTGATTCAACGCAAGGCGAGTAGGTTGCCTTATAAAGACTTTTTTTATCCTCATCAAATTCGATTAAGTTTGCGGCAAAGTACGCACCTTCGCCAAATTCAGCAGTAACATCAGAAGCCTGGCCGCGCTTTAAATCAGTGCTGGCCTCTAAGGTTGCAGCTTCCACGACATGACCGTCGCTGGATTGCATCTGTATAGCGCCGCTAGCTTTGATTTGTTGGTTTTGTATGTTGTAATCGAGTTTGTCGGCAAAAAGCTTGTATTGATCGGCTTGCACTTGAACATCGCCAGTCGCTTGGGCCTGTTTTTTGTTTTGGATCTTAAGGTGATCCGCCTCAAGTAAAATGGTCTTTTTGCCATTTTCCCCAGCAAACAGAAGACGGGGCTGTGTAAAGAAAGTCGTGCAGATAAGGATTGCAAGAATAAAAAAAGCGACGTGTTTCATGGGGCGGGTTCTTCAAAAACAAAAATACTGGCAATACCATAAAATGTTAGTGCCAAAGGTGGTGACAGCGCAGCAAGCAAGACAGGAATCTGCTTTGTACTCGCCATGGCCATGAGGATATCGCGCAGAATATAAATTGCAAACCCTAAGGCGATAATTTTCACAACCGGCATCATACCGCCGCGGCGCCGATTCATCCGCAGGCAAAAAGCCCCCGCACATAAAATGAGTCCAAAGATCAAAAAAGGCGTCATAATCATCCCTGCCCAGCGGGCAATCGGCCCTTGCGCATCCAAGCCATTCGATTGCAGCATACGAATATGGGGAAGAAATTCCCAGAAGGATAAGGCCTCAGGCGGCATGAGCGAAGGAAGGAGCGATTCTTCGGTCAAGACGGTCGGAAAAATAAGCCGATTAACTTTACCTTCGGACACACTGGCATTGGATTGCATGACGTGCTTTAAAATCCACTTACCTTCTTCCAAGTAAGCCGTGGTTGCATCATACTGCTGGGCAAATTCTGAGTCTGACTTGAAAAGGTAAAAGGTAGGGGAATCCAAGATCACTGGATTTGTGTGTACCTGCGGTGCATAGATAAACAATCGGTCGCCATTGGTTTGTTTTTCGCGCAGCCAAACATCGTTATAGGTTTTGTCGTTGCCGCGCCCTTCACTTATCAGCAGATGCTGTTTATACAAAGAAGACGCCGCAGGATTACCAATAAACACCAGCATAAGGCTGATCAGTAGGGAAACAATGGCAATGGGTATCAGCGGTTTTGATAAGGATATGCCGCCCGCACGTGCAACGATGAATTCATTGCTGAGGGCAATTTTACTGAAGGCAATGGCGCTCCCAATTAAGAACGCATAGGGCAGAAGAATCTCGCCCAAATGCGGCAGTTTGAAAAGAATGATTTTGAATTCATGCAGGTAATCGGTGTTGCTTCCAGAAGAAATACGCCTGAAATGTTCAATGCTATCCCCCACAAAAATAATGGCCAAAATAATGGTGAAAGTGCCAAACACCCACCAAAGTTGCCGCTTAAGAAAATAAAGATTAAGGGTTGATAAAGCGCGCATTATTGCTCCCTTACGTTTTTTGCAGATCCTGCTGGTTTAACCAGTAAGTAGCCTGCAATCAGTGTTGGAAGAATAATGACAGCATACATCAGTGGTAGAAACACAGGCGTTTGTACGCTTAGGTTTTTAAAGCTTACAGCCAGTACCGTGATCAAGGCTACCAACAAGCTGGCGTTAACGATTTTACGACGATTATTCAGACGCGTAAAACGGGTTTTTAGGAATGTGACCAAAGCAATCAAGGAAAAACATAAAAACAGCAGCGGCATAATAAGCCGGTAATGTCCTTCGGCCAAAAGCTCGCGCCGGAAGGTTTCTGTGCGCGCATCCATGGGATGGAAAAGATCGCGATAACGCCGCTCCCCCAGGCTGGGTTTTGGAGACTTTAACTTGCCCTTCAGGGCGTCGAATTTCATGGTATAGCGCTCAAACTTGAGGGCATTGAAGCGCTCGCCTTTTGCATCGTATTCCTTACGCAAGCCCTTATACAGCACCAGATAGGTATCGTCCTTTTGCTTGATAACCTCGCCACGTTGGGCAGAGAGTGAAGAACGGCGCTGGGTATCCCGGGTATCATTAATAAAGATGCCTTTCATGGTGCCTTTTTCATACTCCAGCACATGCAAGGTCAAGCCTTTTGTGATGGGTGTAAAGGTTGCAGGCTTAATGAAGGCCGCAATCGCACCGCCGCTGAGGGTGTGCTCCAAACGTTTGAAAGCCTTATAGGAATCGGGCATCAGCTGAAAGTTCAGGATATAGGTAATTGCCATTAAAACCACAGCAAGCAAAAGGATTGGGCGCGCCATTTGCACCGGTGACAGTCCCGCGGTTTTCATAATGGTAAGCTCCCGACTGCTTTCAAGATTTGAAAAAGTTGAGACAACGGCAATAAAATAAACGATGGGCAACAGCGCCGTCAGGAAGAAAGGGATCAGCAACAGAATAAAATAGATAAACGTCCAAAAGGAAAAGCCATGGCCAATCACTGCATCAATAAAGCGCACCGACTGCGTGGTCCATAAAATCAGCGTGAGAACCAGGGCAATGCTGAGGGTTTTCAGCATTAAACGTTTGTATTGATAATCAGCGAGCAGGGACATGAAAGACTTTTTGTTGTTATTGAATCAGACTGTCCTAGGGTACGGTTTTTTTCCCCTTAAGCCAAGGTTTTTGCTGTTTTTTTGCATAAGATAATGTCATCGCATTTCAGAAAGATAAGGCGTTTAGTTGTAAGTGTATAATATTCTTATTTACATGTTTATTAAGTAATAGCATTGATTTAACAAGTATAATAATGTATTGTTGTTTATGTATACAAGTTAAATGGATATAAATCTATGTATTTGTTTTTTAATACTTAAAACCAAGGAGCTTAGAGCATGAAGAAATCATTTTTTATAGCCGTTTCAGTATTGGCTTTACTAATGGGAAGTGCACACGCAGATCTCAATCTAGACGACTTACCAAATTTATCAGCAGAAGATAGAAAATTGCTTGCTTGGGCTGAACATAATGATCAGTTTTATAAAGCAAATCGTTATATGGATTATATAAAGCGTGCAGATGCAGATCCTGACACAGTAGCAAGGCTACTTATTGAAGCTCGAGGTTTTATTGAGGAGAGTAGAACGAAGATTTATGCAGCTTATATGGGGTACACAGGTGCAGATCCTGCCATAGCAGCAAGCTTACTTGATGAAGCTCGGGGTTTTCAACGTGATGGCAATAAAGCAGATCTTTATGCAGCTTATATGGGGTACGCAGATGCAGATCCTGTCATAGTAGCAGAG
>CAYGJW010000067.1:0-7869 GCA_964350415.1 uncultured Alphaproteobacteria bacterium | reverse complement strand
GCAGGGCAGGGATCGCCATCGTGAAATTCTTTCGAACCAGATAAAAACCAGCATATCCAACCATCATCGAATACATGATGCGAATGCGCCAGTAACGAAACTTGGCACGTGTTGAATCAGGAATGTCTGTTGTATTTGTCTGCGCTTTTGAAGCAGATAGGTCTGTGTCAGCGGTAATAACATCACTTGATTGAGTGTGCTTTGTCACAGAATGTTCTCCGGGTTATTGCAACTAATTACGTAATAAATTTTACTTTAAGCGAGCATAGGTTATAAATGCTAACTCCATGTACAAAATACGGCACTCTTATTAACAGTTTCAAACGAGTATAACAAGGAAATTCCGCAGTTACCTAATGATTTTTCTAACAAAAAAGATTGACAACTTGCGATTTAACGGTTTTGTGAGGTTATGATGAAAAAAATACAGCTAGGTTTCTCTTTCTTATTTGAAGGTCTTTATTTAAACCACAAATTAAAACATCTTGATTCTTTATTTTTTGATTACCTTTCGTCTAAGTCTTTGGAAATGGCGGATCAATTGCAGAGTGCGCGTGTGATGAGACTGCCAGAGTTAGAGTCGAGTTTACTCATAACGCAGCTTGCTCCATACCTTGAAATGTTCCTTGTTGACCTGTTTCAGTTGCATGAAATGGCAGGACAATCACGGCTTGAGTATGAAGCAATCCAAGCAGTACTAACCTGTAAGCGGCAATTCATTCAGCGGCAGGTGGCAAAGCAGATGTCTGCGGACGATGTTGTTGGGATTACTGGTGTCCAGCTATTGGCTGAATTAGAGGCATTGATTGGGCCATTTACACAAGCAGGTTTTTCGATGAAGGTGCTGGAATGGCTGCAGAACCCAGATCAATTTGACCCACAAATTAAGACGGCTAAGCGTTTTGCTGCTTGGGTGTTGCACACACCAGAAGGCCAAAGTACATACAGTCATCACGTGCTGTTTAATTTACCGAAAAAAGGCAGGGATGTTCTGCAGGAAATTAAATCTGGGGACATTCTGCAGCGGCAGCGAGACGGCTTTTCCCTGACTGATGCAGGCACAGATACTTTGGGGGCTCAAGACCAGGCGCATTATTGTATTTGGTGTCATAAACAAGATAAAGACTCATGTTCCAAGGGTTTAAAAGACCGAAAAACCGGTGAGATCCAGAAGGATGCAAGTGGTGTCGACCTAGAAGGTTGCCCGCTTGAGGAAAAAATATCCGAGATGAATCAGGTTTATGCAAAGGGCCATAAAATTGGGGCTTTAGCCGTTGCAATCATTGATAACCCAATGTTGGCAGGCACCGGTCACCGGATTTGTAATGACTGTATGAAGTCATGTATCTACCAGAAGCAAGATCCTGTTAATATCCCTGAAATTGAAACGCGGGTTTTAAAAGATGTCCTAGAGCTCCCTTGGGGTTTTGAGATTTATAGCTTGTTGACACGTTGGAATCCGCTAAATTTTGATAGACCGCTCCCAAGGCAAGATACGGGCCGTCATGTGCTTGTTGTTGGGATGGGACCTGCGGGTTATACGCTGGCGCATCATCTTATGAATGATGGACATTCGGTTATGGCAATTGATGGGGCAAAGCTTGAGCCTTTGGATGCCAAATTGACGGGTGTGGATCCTCAAACCGGTATGCGGGTTGATTTTAATCCGATTGAAAATATTAATACAATCTTTGAACCGCTGGATAAACGCATTGTTGGCGGTTTTGGAGGTGTTGCTGAATACGGTATTACCGTGCGTTGGGATAAAAATTTCTTAAAAGTCATCCGGTTGCTGCTGGAGCGCAGGCAGCAATTCCTGCTGCTTCCCGGTGTGCGGATGGGCGGAACCATCACCACTGAACAGGCCTTTGAAATGGGGTTTGATCATGTGGCCTTGTGTGCAGGTGCAGGGAAACCGCAAATTCTTAATATTAAGAATCGTTTGGCGCCAGGTGTACGCCAGGCCTCAGATTTTCTGATGGCCTTGCAATTAACAGGTGCCCAAAAACAGGATTCGATCGCTAACCTGCAAATGCGCTTGCCGGTTGTGGTGATTGGTGGTGGTTTAACAGCGATTGACACGGCAACCGAGGCACTAGCTTATTATCCCATACAGGTGGAAAAATTCCTAAAGCGCTATGAAACCTTATGTGAGGTTTATGGCAGCGCCGATCAGGTCCGGGCTGAATGGTCTGCAGAAGAAACGGTGGTCGCTGATGAATTTATAGCGCATGCACAGGATATTCGCCGGGAACGTGTGGCAGCAAAAGTTGAAAATAGAACTGTTGATATTCGGTCCCTGGTACAAAAATGGGGCGGCGTTAAGGTCTGTTACCGTAAGGGTTTAAGACAGTCCCCTAGCTTTAGACTGAATCATGAAGAAGTGATGAAGGCGCTGGAAGAAGGCATTGAATTTGTTGAAAGTTTATCCCCCAAAGCCATTGAAATTGATACATCAGGTCACGCGGCTGCAGTCACGTTTACCGATGCGAATGGGGCTGAAATTACGCATCCAGCGCGTGCTGTTTATGTGGCGGCAGGTACTAAACCAAATACCGTGATTGCTCGTGAGGAGCAGGGCTTTGAGATGGACGGACACTATTTCAGGGGACTGGATGGTGATGGTAAGCCTACGGAGCTTGGCCGATCTGTAAAATTCTCTGAAGCGCATGTTTTGGCTTCTGTAAACTGTACAGGAAAAGGAGTCAGCTTCTTTGGTGATTTGCATCCGACTTTCGCAGGAAACGTTGTAAAAGCAATGGCCAGTGCCAAACGCGGTTATCCTGTTTTAACGAAATTGATGCACAAGCGGCCAGAAAATACGGTAACCCGAGAAGTTTTATTTAACCAGCTGAACACAGAAGCGAGAGCCGAGGTTGTTTCTGTGAATTACTTAGCAGATAAGATTGTTGAAATCATCTTTAAAGCGCCAATGGCAGCCAGGGCCTTTAAGCCAGGGCAATTCTATCGATTGCAGAATTTTGAGTCCCTAGCGCCCAGATTAAAAGGAACAACGCTGGCAATGGAAGGGCTCGCTCTAACCGGAGCTTGGGTTGACCGAGAAAAAGGTCTCATTTCAACAATTGTGCTGGAAATGGGGGGGTCCTCGGATTTATGTGCCCAGTTAAAACCAGGTGAGCCGGTAATTTTGATGGGGCCAACCGGCACACCAACCGAAACGCCTGGGGGCGAAACGGTACTATTGGTGGGCGGCGGCCTGGGGAATGCCGTGCTGTTTTCCATTGGCCAGGCGCTAAGGGCGGCAGGGTCAAAAGTGCTGTATTGTGCGGGATACCGTAAGTTGAGCGACCGGTACAAGGTTGAGCAAATTGAAGCCGCCGCAGACCAAATCATTTGGTGTAGTGATGAGGCGCCTGGATTTGAAGTCACCAGGCCGCAAGATCAGTCCTATGTCGGGAATATTGTTGAGGCCATTGAAGGCTATGCGCGTTCTGAGAAACCCGCAGAAGCCATTGGCTTAAAAGATATTAACCGTATTATTTGTATTGGCTCAGACCGAATGATGGCAGCAGTAACGGCGGCAAGGCATGGCGTTCTGAAGCCTTATTTGTCTGAAAATCATAAGGCAATCGCCAGTATTAATTCACCGATGCAGTGTATGATGAAAGAGATCTGCGCTCAGTGTCTACAGTTGCACCGTGATCCCAAAACCGGTGAAGAAACGGTGATTTTCTCATGTTTTAATCAAGATCAAGACATGGACTGGGTCGACTTCGGGGTGCTGGCAGACAGGCTGCAGCAGAACAGTGTGCAGGAAAAACTAACCAAACTATGGATCCAGTATTGTCTAAATTAAGCTAGGTTAAGTCTACACATCGTCATTGCGTGCCTCGTGTACTGAAACGTACACGTCGTTTCTTATTCCTTGTGTACCCATTAACCTAGCTTAATTTGGTGTGTTTCTTAAGTTCTTGTGAAATCAAGATAAATAGGACGCTTGCCTTGGGAAATGGCTTTCTGTTCATAGCGCGTATTGATCCAGTCGCTGGGCGGTGTACGCCAAGAACCGCACGTTTCTGCCGTCCATCTAAAGCTGGGGTGCCGGCAAGTATGGCGCATCGACCACTTGATATAACCGAAATCATCGGAGGCAATGCGCAAGGTGCCGCCTTTGCAAAGCAGCCCCGCAAGTAGGTCCAAATTCTCTTGATTAATGAAGCGCCGCTTTTGATGGCGTGTTTTATGCCAAGGGTCTGGAAACAGCAGAAATATGCGGCTTATGGATCCTTTTGGCAGCTTTTTCAGCAGGTCAAATGCATCGCCTTGATATAAACGAACGCTGGAATGCGTCTGAGGTTGATGCTCTAAAATGCCGAGAATATTGGCGAATCCATTCACAAAAGGTTCGCAGCCAATGATGTTAATATCAGGATTTTTAAGGGCTTGTCCGGCAAGATGCTCACCACCACCAAAACCGATTTCAAACCAGGTTTCATGGTCGTTGCCGAACACATCTTTTGGGCAGATCGATTCCGCATTAGAATCGATGGAAAGTGTTGGTAATAGGTCATTAAATAGCATTTTCTTATGCTTGCTAATGGGCCGATTACGCTGCATTTTAAAGGTGCGGACTTGCCGCTTTCTATCATCAGTCATGCCGCAAAATGTGTCTGAATTTATCCACAAGGTCAAGCTTTTCCCAAGAGAAATGCCCCTGATCCGTTGGTTCCCTACCAAAATGGCCGTAGGCTGCGGTTGCCTGATAGATCGGGCGATTGAGCTGCAAATGCTGACGAATGCCGCGGGTGGAAAGATCGACAAGGTCTTGACAGACTTCAATAATTTTGTCCTCTGGGGCTTTGCCTGTGCCGTGGGTATTCAGGTAAATTGAGGTCGGATTCGGCATGCCAATCGCGTAGGAAAGCTGCATCGTACAACGATCTGCAAGCCCTGCAGCAACGATGTTTTTCGTGAGATATCGGGCCATATAGGCCGCAGAACGGTCAATTTTTGTGGGATCCTTACCAGAAAATGCACCACCCCCGTGCGGCACATAACCACCATAGGTATCGACAATGATTTTACGCCCGGTAAGACCTGTATCAGCCTCTGGACCGCCCATCACAAAACGCCCCGTTGGGTTAATATAGAGATTGGTTTTAGGGGTGATTTGGAGAATTTTTGGGAATTTTTGAGGTAAATTTGGGGTGTTTTGAGGGCAAAAAAGAGCATTTTTAATGCATATTTTGACGATTTTTTCGAGCTCAATTTGAGGCAGTGATTCTGCATGTTGTGTTGATAAAACGATCGAAGTGATTTCTGCTGGTTTGTGATCTAAATAACGTAAGGAGACTTGGCACTTAGCGTCGGGTCCTAGGCCCGGATTATCCGGCAACATACGTACCTTTTTTAGCTGCTGCAAAATCAAGTTTGCATAATGCAATGCTGCTGGCATATAGGTCGGCGTTTCATTGGTCGCATAACCAAACATCAAACCCTGATCGCCAGCCCCTTCTTCTTTGCTTTCGCCAGCGTCAACACCGCGCGCAATATCTGTAGATTGCTGGTGCAAAAAATTCGTGATTGTGACGGTCTTCCAGTTGAACAAAGGTTGCTGGTATCCAATATCGCGAATAACTTGCCGAACGACGTTTTCAATCGCACTCTTGTCAGGCGAAAAACTGCTGCGAACCTCCCCCGCCAAAATTACTTGATCATTGGTCACCAGGGTTTCGACAGCAACACGCGCTACAGGGTCTTGGCCAAGATAAAAGTCTAGGATCGCATCGGAGATTTGATCGCAGATTTTGTCGGGGTGGCCGTCCGACACCGACTCACTCGTAAAGATGAAGTTTTTAAGATCAGACATGGATTGTGCTTACTCTTAATGTAAGGTAGTAAATACCAATGAAGATATCTACTGTACACGATAGATGATGATGAAAAAAGATCCAAAAGGTTATATGACGCAGGCGCTTGAACAGGCGCACATTGCCGCGGCAAATGGCGAGGTGCCGGTGGGCGCCGTCCTGGTGGGACCTGATTTCAAAGTTATCAGCACACAAGCGAATAAAGTTGAGGAATTCAATGATCCAAGTGCCCATGCTGAGATTTTAGTCATTCGTGAAGCTTGTAAGATTATGGGGTCTCCTCGACTTGAGGATTGTGCGCTTTATGTGACATTAGAGCCCTGTCCCATGTGTGCGCAAGCGATCTCAAACGCTCGAATAGGTAAATTATATTACGGTGCTTACGACCCAAAGAGCGGCGGCGTTGATCATGGGCCGCTGATTTATCAGCATCGCGCTGCCCACCATAAACCAGAAGTCTATGGCGGTATTATGGAGGCTGAGTGCGCGGCAGTACTGACAGATTTTTTTAAGGAAAGGCGCTAGGCTATGATTGATTTTAACGCACTGGATTCGCAAGGTGTGCAGCCGCAACGACAAGAGAGGCCTGTGTTTTCGGTGACGGAAATTTCTCAGTCAGTGAAACGCCTGGTGGAAGGTCAGTTCGGACACCTGCAAGTGCGGGGCGAAATCTCTGGCTTCAAACGGGCGGCCTCCGGGCATTTGTACTTTGCGCTTAAGGACCAAAACTCTGTTATTGATGGTGTATGTTGGCGCGGCAATGCAGCACGCACAACTGTTGCGCTGGAAGACGGTATGGAGGTCATTTGCACCGGAAAATTAACAACTTATCCGGGGCGTTCGAAATATCAGATGGTTGTGGATCGCTTTGAACCGGCGGGCCAGGGGGCGTTGCTGGCGTTGCTTGAAAAACGTAAACAGCAGTTCAAAGACGAAGGTCTGTTTAATCCAGAGCACAAGCAGCAACTGCCGTTTCTGCCGCGGACGATTGGTGTGGTAACCTCGCCAACTGGGGCCGTCATTCGGGACATATTGCACCGTATATCAGACCGCTTCCCCAGCCATGTCATGGTTTGGCCAGTCTTGGTGCAAGGGGACGGGGCAGCAGCGCAAATTGCAGCAGCCATCGAAGGGTTTAATGCCTTGCCGCAAGGGGATGGGGTCATGCCGCGCCCAGATATTTTAATTGTCGCCCGCGGTGGCGGTAGCTTAGAAGACTTGTGGTGTTTCAATGAAGAGGTGGTCGTTCGGGCTGCCTTTGCCTCAAAGATCCCATTGGTGTCTGCGGTCGGCCATGAAACCGATACCACACTGATTGATTACGTGTCAGACCGCCGGGCGCCTACCCCAACTGGTGCCGCTGAAATGATCATGCCGGTGCGCAGTGAATTGCTGATGTCGGTGGCGGATTATGGCCACCGGGCCCAGGTTGCCAGCTTTAGAAAGCTGGAGGATTTACGCAGGCATCTAAAAAATATAAGCTTGGCGCTGGGTTCGCCCAAGTCATTCATTGGGGAACTAAGCCAAAGACTTGATGACCGGGCCGGACGGCTTAACCAGGCAATCAAAGGCTATGTGCGGGATTGCGCCCAACGCCTGCAGCTGACATCTAGTAGGCTGCTGCATCCGAAAGAGCAAATGGTGCTGTTGCAGGCGCGGCTTGGTGAGATGTCTCAGTTATTGCGGTTATATCTGGAGCGTAATTTGGAGCGCTTAAAGCAACGCCACGAGCGCTTCCATCTGGAAGGGTCAAAACAAAGGCTGGATGAGCGCTTTGATCGCGCGCGCATCAAGCTGCAAGATCTACACAGTGCCTTAAATATGGGAATGAATCGCAGAATTGCCGATAACCTTGCCCAGGTGAGTCATTACCAAAAGCTGCTGGAAAGTTATTCCTTCGAACGGGTTATGGAGCGCGGATTTGCTGTGGTCCGTACCCCAGAAGGTAAGGCCTTAAGCTCCGTTAAATCTTTAACCCCCGGCAAGCAAGTAAGTCTTGTCTTAAGTGATGGTGAACGTATTGCTAAAGTGCTGGGAC
>CAYGJW010000066.1:0-7870 GCA_964350415.1 uncultured Alphaproteobacteria bacterium | reverse complement strand
ATTTTGGACACAATGATTAAGGATGCACTCGATGAAGCAGGCCTTAGTTTAAGCCAATTAGATGGCATTGCTGCAACCGCTGGACCCGGCCTTATTGGCGGCGTTCTGGTCGGCGTCACCATGGCGAAAAGCATTGCTTGGGCTGAGAAAATTCCCTTTTATGCGGTTAATCACCTAGAGGGTCATGCGCTCATGGTCAGGCTGATCGATGAGGTGCCGTTTCCCTACCTTCTGTTATTAGTTTCCGGTGGTCACAGCCAGTTCTTAGTTGTTGAAGGTGTTGGGAAGTATAAGCTTTTAGGCACAACAATTGATGATGCTGTAGGCGAGTCATTTGACAAATCAGCGAAGGTGATGGGGCTGGAATTCCCTGGTGGCCCAAATTTAGAAATTGCTGCAAAAAAGGGCAACCCCAAAGCCTTTAAATTACCCAGGCCTTTACGCAAAGATGGGACGTGTAACTTCTCGTTCTCAGGACTAAAAACCGCAGTTAGGCGTGCGTGGGAGCAGTTGCCAGACGCGGAAAAAACATGGCAAACACAGTCAGATTTATGTGCGTCTTTCCAGGCTGCAGTGGGCGATGTGTTATCCGAAAAGTGCAAAAACGCCCTTGAAGTTTACACCGGGAGTTTTGAGGGCGATATGGGGAGCTTTGTGGTCTCTGGAGGTGTCGCTGCCAACCAATATATCCGTGACATTTTAAAAGAGCAGTCAGAGGCTTATGGTGTCAATTTTAAGGCACCTCCTGTGTCGTTATGTACAGATAATGCTGCGATGATTGCTTGGGCTGCTCTGGAACGTATTAACGGCAACTGTAGTGATCTAGGTGACGCGCTTGATTTCCGCCCCAGACCGCGCTGGCCCCTAGAAGAATTGTCAGTTTTAATATAGAAATAATGTAAGGGGCTGTACCAGCTAACTAGTTTAGATTCTATATTAAGGTCCTATAGAGCAATCGTATCTGCAATCGCGGCCAGCGCATCATCGAGTTTACTCGCATCAGGGCCGCCTGATTGAGCCATTTCAGGGCGTCCACCACCACCAGAGCTGCCAATGTGAGACGCTGCGGCGCGGACCAGATCAACAGCACTTAGCTTATCCGTAAGATCATCTGTAACACCAATCACAATAGACGCTTTCCCCTCGTTTTCAGCAACAGCAACGGCCACGCCTGTTTTAATCTTTGCCGTCATTTCATTAACGATGGGCTTTAGGTGCTTGGCCTCGACCCCTGCCAGCTTACGCGTGATCAGGGTAATGCCTGAAATATCATTGGTGATATCTGCTTCGGCACCTGCACCGCCGGAAAGCTTTGCTTTCTCAAGTTCTTTACGCAGCTTACGGCGTTCTTCGATCAGCGCATCGACTTTATCAGCAAGTGCTGCAGGGCTTGATTTAAGCTTTAGTGCAATAGCTTGTAAGGTTTGATCTCTTGTCCGCATATAATCTTCTGCATATTTGCCGCACACCGCTTCGATTCGGCGAATGCCGGATGCAACCGCGCCCTCAGAGGTAATCTTAAATAAACCGATATCGCCAGTGCGATTCACATGGGTGCCGCCGCACAGTTCAATCGAATAGGCGCGTTTTGCCTTTTCAGCTCTCTCAGGTGTTCCCATGGAGACAACCCGGACTTCCTCGTCGTATTTCTCGCCAAACAAAGCCATCGCGCCGTCTTTGATGGCATCATCCATGGAAAGCTGCTGCGTATAAACGTCACTGTTCTGACGAATCAGGTTGTTGACCAGCTGTTCAACGACTTCGATATCATGGGCAGTGAGGGATTTTGAATGACTAAAGTCAAAGCGAAATTGGTGCGCATCAACTCGGGAGCCTTTTTGCGTCACGTGCTCACCCAAATGACGTCGTAGCACTTCATGCAGCAAGTGCGTTGCTGAGTGGTGCGCCCGCAGACTTGTCCGGTGTGTATGATCAACCTTCAGCTGAACGGTATCCGCTTTACGTAGGCTTCCAGCTTTAAGTGTACCAATGTGTATGTGAAGCTTTCCGGCTTTTTTTTGCGTGTCTGTGACTTCAAAAACTAAGCCATTATCTGCGGTGATCATTCCTTTATCACCAACCTGGCCGCCTGATTCACCGTAAAAAGGAGTTTGATTGGTGAGCAGCATATAGGTCTCATCAATAACATCTGCGGTGTCGCAGGTATTGCCATCTTTGATGATTGCAGCGATGCTTCCTTCTGCGCTTTCTGTTTGATAGCCAAGGAAATCGCTCGCACCTATTTTATCGTAAAGTTCAAACCACAGTTTCTCAGTTTCCTGATCGCCGCTGCCTTCCCAAGCTGCGCGGGCACGGGCTTTTTGCTCTGCCATTGCTGCGTCAAATTCATTCATTTCAACAGCCATGTCGTGGCCGCGCAGGATGTCTTGGGTCAGATCAAGGGGGAAGCCGTAAGTATCATAAAGCTTAAAGGCTGTATGGCCTGATAAAATCCCAGAAGCTCCAATTGTGCTGATCTCTTCATTCAGTAATTTCAAGCCGCGTCCGAGGGTTTGTTTGAAGCGCTCTTCTTCTGTACGAAGGGTCTCCGTGATTAAGGCTTCTGCCCGAACCAGTTCAGGAAAAGCACCGCCCATCAGTGAAACCAATGTACGCACAAGCTTCCACATATGAGTTTGCCGACAGCCAATAATGTGGGCGTGGCGCATGGCCCGGCGCATGATGCGCCGAAGGACATAGCCGCGTCCTTCATTAGATGGCATGACACCGTCGGCAATCAAAAAACAGCTGGCACGCAGGTGATCTGCAATCACGCGGTGTGAAACCAAGTGCTCAGGGATGTTCTCAACACCAGCGGCTTGGATAGAAGCGTCAATAATTGCTAAAAAAAGATCCGTCTCATAGTTATTATGCACGCCTTGCATGACAGCTGTAATGCGTTCCAGCCCCATGCCGGTATCAACGGAAGGCTTCGGTAAGTCAATCAACTCACCATCCGCTTGACGTTCGTATTGCATGAATACCAAGTTCCAGATTTCAACAAAGCGGTCACCATCTTCGTCTGGGGATCCTGGGGGTCCTCCCGCAATGTGATTGCCATGATCGTAGAATATTTCGGTGCATGGTCCGCAAGGCCCGGTATCGCCCATGGACCAGAAATTATCAGTCGTTGCGATGCTGATGATTTTATCGTCTGGAAGTCCTGCGATTTTTTTCCATAGCGCGCGGGCTTCCACGTCTTCAGCGTAGACTGTAACCAACAGTTTTTCAGGTGCAATGCCGTAAACACGGGTGATGAGATCCCATGCATGAAAGATGGCTTTTTCTTTAAAGTAGTCGCCAAAGGAAAAATTGCCCAGCATTTCAAAAAAAGTGTGGTGGCGTGCGGTATAGCCAACGTTTTCAAGATCATTGTGTTTGCCGCCTGCACGTACGCATTTTTGCGACGTTGCAGCACGGTTGTAAGGACGGGTTTCTTTGCCGGTGAACAGATCCTTGAATTGCACCATGCCTGCGTTTGTAAACAAAAGCGTTGGATCATTTTGCGGCACAAGTGGGCTTGATGAAACCTGCTGGTGATCGTTGTTTTTAAAATAATCCAAAAAGGTTGCACGAATGTCATTCATACTCGACATAAGAAAGTCCTATTCACCGGTAAACTAATAAAATGCGCGTCAATACTTAAGCTGATTGCGCTTCAGGTTCAGCGTCTGTTTTCTTTTCAGCCTTCGTCTTAACTTTTTTTGATTCAGTCACCTGCATCGCTTTCGTGCTAACGCCAGCTTTTTCAAGCACTTGTCGCTCAATCGTTTGGCAGATATCAGGGTTATCCTTTAAGAAAGACTTTGCATTTTCGCGACCTTGGCCAATACGCTGCTCTTGGTAGGAGAACCATGATCCAGCTTTATCAATTAAGCCTTCTTTAATGCCGAGATCTAAGATCTCACCAAGTTTAGAAATTCCTTGGCCATACATAATTTCAAATTCAACTTGTTTGAACGGCGGGGCAACTTTGTTTTTAACGACCTTCACGCGTGTTTGGTTCCCGACGATTTCTTCTTTGTCTTTAAGGGCACCAATACGGCGAATATCCAAACGAACGGACGCATAAAATTTCAATGCGTTACCCCCTGTTGTGGTTTCAGGGTTTCCAAACATTACACCGATTTTTTGGCGAATTTGGTTGATGAAGATCACCATACAGTTGGTACGTGAAATAGACCCTGTTAGTTTACGAAGGGCTTGACTCATCAGGCGGGCTTGCAATCCCATATGTGAATCACCCATCTCACCTTCGATTTCAGCGCGTGGCACCAGGGCTGCAACACTGTCCACCACAAGAACGTCAATGGCGCCAGAGCGCACAAGCTTGTCAGCAATCTCAAGCGCTTGCTCACCCGCATCAGGCTGAGACACGATCAGTTCATCAACATTGACACCAAGCTTGGCAGCATAGCCGGGATCAAGGGCGTGCTCAGCATCAACAAAGGCGCAAACACCCCCTTGTTTCTGAGCTTCTGCAATAACGTGTAAGGTCAATGTTGTTTTACCGGAGCTTTCTGGGCCAAAGATTTCGATGACGCGCCCTTTGGGAAGGCCGCCAATACCCAGGGCGATATCCAGCCCTAAAGAACCTGTTGGGATGGCTGCAACGTCAATGGCGTCTTGGCCCATCTTCATAATGGATCCCTTGCCGAAAGTACGCTCAATTTGGCCCAAAGCCTCTTCGAGTGCTTTTTGTTTGCCTGAATCGATGTCCTTTTTTGCATTTGCCATGATATGAGTTCTCCAGTATGAAATAATTGTCTTCTATTTCTACTTGTTTATCAGGCTTTTTTCCAGATAAAAAAATGCCCTATCTTAGAGTTCGAGCATTTAAAGCTCTGTGCGTTACAACCGTTCTAAATTAAGAAACGCTTGTACGACTTAAGTTGGCTTTATAGACTTGAGATACATAATATTGGTGGAAATTATTGGTTCTCTCAAGAATTAAAGAGATTGTAGTAGGATCTGCATCAACACGTTTAATATATTCTGTGTAAATAGGAAGTGTATTATGTGCTTGGAAAGATGCTGTATCTTCAAGAATCATAGTGACGAGTTCTTTGGTAATGGTTGGACGTCTAAGGTATGCTTGATAAATAGATATTCTATGGTTTTCATCTCTAAAACTGTGTGTATCTGCAATGATTCTAGTTACTAATTTAGGGTCTATATTCAGGCGTTTGAGGTAAGCATGATAAATAGGCGTCTTGTAATTTACGTCTTGAAATTGCTGTGCTTCAGTAATGATTTTTTCCATTAGGGCTGGAGTAGCATCTTCACGTTTTATATAGGCGACGTAACTTGGGGCTTTATTACATTCCATTTTAAAATGTTGCACTACCGTAAGTACCGTAGCAATGAGATCAGGATCCGAATTCTTGTAAGTGAGGTATTGGACTATACAGGTTGAAGCTGCCGCATCATGCTGCATAAAACCTTTTAAAAATTTGAGGTCTTTACCTGGGTGCTCTAAGGCGCAAGCAATTAGTATCGTAGAACATGTTGGTTCTAAGGTTTCTATTAAGAAGCGAATTCTTTCTCTTGTTGTTTGAGTGAACCGGTTAGGTTGTGCTAAGAGCAGGCTCAACAGCATAGAACTGCATGAGGCTAGGTTTCGTTTAGAATGCTTACTCTGTCTGTGGAAAAGGAGCTCCGCTGCCTTGTTAACAGAAAGATCATGCGTGCAAAGGTTATTAATCCAAAGGATAAATATTCTGTTGCCCTTATCCATGTGATTGAGAACCTGCCCAAGCACAATATGAATGATCCCATAGCCTTCCAGATTATTAAAGAAGTTTGCTCCTTTTTTATAAAGCGCATCTAAAGCACCTGCGGCCCAGACGGCTTGCTCTTTTTCAATAAGTTCTAAGATAATATCTTGGTAACCTTCAATATTAAAATGTTTATAGTCATCTAAAAATCTTAGGACCTCCATTAAGCGCTTGATGTGAAAGTCCATTGTTTCTTGATCAATCTGTTTTGCAACAATTTCAAAATTTTGGACGTTGTCCGCATCACTACTTGGAATAATTACAAACAGAGCTTGGATTGCATCATAAAATTGACGATTTAAAGATCTAAATAACGTTGGCTTATCAGAGCAAACCCTTTTTATCTCACGACTTGCTTGGCTAAGATGAATAAAGTCAATACAACGAAGAAAGCCTGTGATGTACAGGATAAGTTCTTCAGGAAGAATCCCTAAATTCCCTAATGCTGAAGTCGCAAGCGCTGTTTTTTCACCCTTTTTACTTTTTTCAAATTCGTCATCAAGTTGTTGCTCTGTGCCGATAAAGAAGAGTGCCCTATGGCCTAACTGATCAGAAAGGCTGAAAAAAACACCGCCCCTATCGAGCTGGAGTTTCCCATCCCTTAAGGCTTGCATGATGTGCTTTAAACATGCTTCAGGAAACAAGCCCATAATTTCATTAAAGGCGCGTCTTTCGTTGAGTCCAAAATGTATGTGGTAAAATGTGTCTCCTAATTGAAAGATCTCCTCATTTTTTGCGTATTGAGTAAGAGTGGTCGCTTGCTGAAGTGGCCACGCATCTTGAGAAAAATCTGAGTTCTTGGGAATTAAATCAGAGAGTTTTAAAAGCTTTAGAGAGTTTTTTAAAGTGCCTTCTGCTTGTAGTCCATGACTGAAGAGTCCAAATCCAATAATTGTAAAAATAAATAGTTTTTTCATTCAATTTTCCGCAGTCTCATTCTTTCTAAAATAGTAAAGTTGAGAGACTGTATTCGGTTCATCAACACGAGTCAATGATCGTTTCTTATTGAAGGTGGCAGAGACAATATGATCGTTCGGGGGATGTCAGAGATTCGCGACATCAAGAATAGCAGAGCGCAGTTCGTCAAGCCCCAGTTTTTTGCGAGCGCTGGTAATGAGGACTTCTGGGTGTGCTGCAACATGGGTGGCCGTTTCTTGGCGCACTTTGTCGATAACGCCTTGCAGCTCTAATTTTTTGGCCTTATCAGTTTTGGTCAGAACAATCTGATAAGATACGGCTGCTTTGTCGAGCGCACTCATAAAGTCGTGATCAATAGGCTTAAGACCATGACGGCTGTCGATAAGGATATAGAGCCGCTTTAGGGTTCTGCGTGTCTGCAGGTAATCTGAAACGCACTGTGCCCAGCCGTATGCTTTTTCCTTGGCCGCTTTGGCATAGCCATAACCAGGAAGATCTGCAATAATCAGCTGTTTGTCGAGTGCAAACAGATTGATTTGCTGTGTACGTCCCGGTGTTCTAGATGTACGGGCGAGTGAATTACGGTGGGTGATGGCATTAATCAGGCTGGATTTACCAACGTTTGAACGGCCAACAAACGCAACCTCAGGCAATGTCTCGGACGGCATGATATCCATCGATGCCGCCCCAGCAATAAACACACAATCGCGCATGAAGAGTTTGTTGTCAGCCATTTGACTTATGCGCCTCTCTCAACGCGGCGACTAATCACCCACTGTTGTGCGAGTGACAAGATGTTACCCCAAGCCCAGTAGATCACAAGACCCGCAGGGAAGTTTGCCAATAAAGCTGTAAAGACAATCGGCATCGCCATCATCATTTTGGCTTGAATTGGATCAGCAGGCTTTGGATTCAGCTTTTGCTGCAGGAACATCGTTAGGCCCATGATCAACGGCCAAGCACCAAGATGGAAGATTGGCTCAATAGGTAACAAGCCAAACAGGTTAAAGATTGAGGTTGGATCCGGTGCAGATAGATCTTGAATCCAGCCGTAGAAAGGCGCATGACGCATCTCAATGTTAATGAACAGCACTTTATAAAGGGCAAAGAAAATTGGAATCTGAATCAAGATCGGCAAACAGCCGGCCATCGGATTCACTTTTTCTTTCTTATAC
>CAYGJW010000065.1:0-7918 GCA_964350415.1 uncultured Alphaproteobacteria bacterium | reverse complement strand
ATAGAAACACCCGT
The DNA here is from genome assembly GCA_964350415.1 of uncultured Alphaproteobacteria bacterium. Classification (GTDB taxonomy): domain Bacteria; phylum Pseudomonadota; class Alphaproteobacteria; order CAYGJW01; family CAYGJW01; genus CAYGJW01. Next base: position 7,904 of record CAYGJW010000065.1, on the reverse strand, counting down.
TGCCACAAACAATACTGTATTGATTCTCACCGTCATAAGAAATCCATATGGCACCAAGGTCCTTATCAGCACACTCTAAAGCCTCTAAGACTGTATCAGATCTTAGGACGTCAGGAGCCCCCAAATATTGAAATATAGGCTGGAACTTTTGGCTTAGATCAATAAGCCCCATCGCTTTCCTAGATGGCTCACCAGAGCGACTTAATGGGTATCTATTTTTTCCATTATCAACGGCATACTTAATACGAGAGACAGCCTTACCCCAAGCTTCTTTATTCTGAAGTCCATTCATTTGCGGAATGCGATACGTTGAATCAAAAAACCTAAACCATGTTATCTTTTTTCCCATCACCTCGATATGATAGGTGTCATCTTCATTTATTACTTTTATAACACCGTCTGTAAGCGCCGAAGTAATCGCCGCCTCAAGATCTGCGGTTATCCTTGTTGAACCAGCAGCAAAAGTCAGAACTTTTTGAAACTGAACTGCAAAATCTTCGGGAAGCTTATAGCCATATGCAATTCCATCTTTAAAAAATCTTTTTTGTATACCTTGCCCACGCGGACGAGACATCACAAACAACCTCATAAGGTTTTGAATGGTTTCTTGTTTTGTATCTTGATTGTCGGGGGCATATGTATAATTTGGAAAAACAGTTTGAGACATAAGAGTGACTGGGAAAGAGTCACCCAATCTATTCTTAATCAAAAAAGCTGACCCGGCTTGATGGTCTAGTGAAATCACACCATTTTCTATCGCTGTTGCAGCTTGCTCAGGAGTTATTTGATTTGCATCTGTTACAGACAATCGAATGGCTTTAAAAGCCTCCTTAGAACCGCGCACTTTTAAAGACATTTTATTGCCTAAAAACTTAGGGTAATAAGTTCTTTTTGGATTTCTACGCAATGCTGTATCGGTACGCCAAAGGATTTCTGAAGCAAGTGCATTGAGCTCTTTTTTTTCTACACCTAAAAAACTTAAGTCTGCAAAGCTATTTGAAATAAAACAACAAAAACAAAGCATCATGTAACTTATATAACGCATATCTAATCCTCTAAAAAAACAATCCTAAAAGTTTCTTGGTAAATAAGCCTTTGCAAAACACATAAAAATGTCAGCTTAGCTAATATTTTCGGGATTATACGTAATTCTATGTGATACGTCAACAACATTGCTTTGGAAAAACCATTTAAATTATAGTCGAATAATTTTGTTATCTCCGTTTTTCTAGAAAATGACAAATCTAATATCTCAAGACATAAAATTGAGATCTTTTACATGATGCTTTCAAACAGCATCATACCCTAGTTCTGTACATCAAAACCCTTTAACGAAGACCCATTCTAGAGTCTCTTAAACATAGAAAAAGAATCAATTTTATTGTCTGCACCAAAATGAAGCAGCTAATAAGTAAAGAAAAATCTCAAACAGTATGTTCCCCAGCCACAAAATTATGGCGCATAAAGTACTTTTGAGCCTTTTGCAGCAATCTGCATAATCGCATACTCTCGCTCAATCAAACCATCAGAGCCGAAACGAAACACACCATCAACGCCTGAAAAACCACGCCTGTCTAGAATGCCATCATTTTTTAAGCTCCCACTGCGGGCAAGAACTGCAGCAAGCGCAACAGCATCATACGCAAGGCTGGCATGGCGAGACGGCTCATAAGAATAGAAATTGCGGAACCTGGTTATGAAACGCCTTCTTGGCCCTTTTAAAGGGGCAACATACCAGCCGCCTAGCATAGAAAAATCATTTGAGAACTTACCATCATCCCACTCCGCTGTACCAAGCAAACGAATCTTCGTTAAATCAGCCCCATAATGAGAAAGCATCGAAGCGAGCATGCTTACTTTTTTCGAACGATCCGGGATGAAAATCGCTTCAAATGGATAATTCAAAGGCTCTTTTTTTAACCCTTCATCTTTGTTCTCTTCCTGGCGGTGTGTTTGAATACGCGCATTGCCAAGAAAATTTTTCACAACATCAGAATAGTCGTTTTCTGCCCGATCATAGGTCGCTTCCCGATGCAAGCGTCCACCTTGACGCTGAACAGCAAGCCTAAAATATCGGGCGGCAGCGACACCGTAAGGCGTATTGGGTGTCAACATTGCAAAATCATCAATACCGCGCTTAACCGAATAGCGCACAAGCTGATCAATTTGATTCTCCGGCAACATTCCCATAATGTAAACCGAATCCCCTGCCACAGAAGTATCGTTAGAGAACGAGAGAAGCTTTACCCCTGCACGCTTTACAATGGATGTGCACGCTTTTGCATTCGCGCCAAACAAAGGCCCTACAAGAAGTTGAGCTCCTTCATTAATCGCACGCTGGGCAGCTAAACGTGCACCGGCAGGCGTCCCTTCGGTGTTATAAAAACGCACCTCAAGACCAGAAGTGCGCGCATCAAGAATCGCTAATTGAGCCGCCTCATTTAGTGAACGTCCAACTTTAGATCCAGCCCCTGTTGTTGGAAGCAAAACACCAACAATAGATTTGTCATTGCCGCGAGAAGTAGAGATACTTGTACCAATTTGATAACGTCCGGAGTCGCTTGAACCTGAAGGACCCGGTGTTGTCGAACAACCTTGCAAGAGTAAGATCAATACAACCATAGCAGATCGCTTTATCCATTTATGTTTCGCGATAAACATGTTTCAAATCCTCATTTTTTCTGCAAGCAATACAGGACCCAATCTATTGCATTCAAAACCGAAAGCAATTATTTTTATTTGTTTGCAATGATAAACAAACTTTAGGGACATGAACACAACACCTCTATCAAATGCCTAACCTTTGTATACCTGCCCTTCCTGTGCAGGATAAGATCTGCTAGTGTCAGGCTCAACAAACTTTATTTTGGCACGCTACTTTTATGAAATCAGGTCTTTACATTATCCCTACGCCCCTGGGCAATCTTGGTGACATCACCATGCGTGCTGTCGATACCCTCAAAAAAGTAGACCTGATTGCCTGCGAGGATACCCGCCATAGCCAAAAACTTCTCAGTCACTATGAGATCAGGAAACCACTGATACGTTATCATGACCACAGCAGCGAGAATGACCGCAACCGCATACTCGACCAGCTGACTCAGGGTAAGTCAATTGCGCTGATTTCTGATGCGGGAACGCCACTCATTGCAGATCCTGGATATAAACTTGTCAAAGCTTGCCGAGACCAAGGAATCTCCGTCACCCCTCTGCCTGGACCCAACGCAGCGATCACAGCACTCAGCGCTTCAGGCTTGCCCACCGATCGGTTTTTCTTTGTGGGCTTCCTGCCGAGCCAAAAACAAAAAAAGCTGGCTGAACTGCAAAAACTACAAAAACTGGAAGCGACGTTTGTTTTCTATGAATCAGCAAATCGCCTGACGGACACACTTACCGTTATCAAAGAATGTTATGGCGACCTGAATGTATCTGTGGCCCGGGAGCTGACAAAAATGTACGAAGAAATTCGCACAGCCCCCGTTGATGAGATTCTTGAATACTACCTTGCGCAGCCTCCTCGCGGCGAAATTGTGCTGCTGGTTGAAAATCGCGGTGAAATGGCGCACAGTTTATCAGATGATGATCTTAAAGACCGGCTTCAGGCCCTTATAAACTCAGGCCTGTCGGTAAAACAAGCAGTTGCAAACATCACCGCAGAAACAGGCTTCGCACGGAAACAGATTTATGCCCTTGCCCTTACGCTCACAAGCTCAGAAAAATAAGCTCAAAGCTTTCCGGCTTGGGCATATCGCAGAAAGCATCGCAACCCTATACCTCAGGCTCAAAGGGTACCGCATTTTAGCTCGGCGCTATAAAACCCAGGTGGGCGAAATCGACATCCTTATGCGAACCAAGGATACCCTGATTGCCGTTGAGGTCAAAGCCCGCAAGACAATTGAAGCAGGTCTTCATTCAATTACCCCACACCAGCGGCGCCGAATTGAGCGCACTTTAGCCTACTACTGCACAACTCAGCAGCAAAAGGCGCCGCAAAATATGCGCTTTGATGTGATCATTATATCCAAACTCCTGCTGCCACATCATATAAAAAACGCCTGGAGATTTGAGGAATGAAGACGCCTTTAAAAATTGCTTTTCAAATGGATCCGGTGGGTCGTATCCAACCAAAAACAGATACCACCTTTTTGCTGGCTATGGAAGCCCAACGGCGTGGGCACCAGCTTTTCCATTATACACCTGACAACTTACGATGGGACCAGGGAAAAGTTAGGGCCTGGGGTCAGCCTATGTACATTGAATCCATCCCGGACAAAAAGATCGTCTTAGGGCAAGATCAAGACCTTGATTTATCCACCCAAGACATCCTTTTTATGCGCCAAGATCCCCCTTTTGATATGGCATATATTACAGCAACACATCTGCTTGACCGCCTGCCTGGCAGCGTGTGGGTTATGAATCATCCAACCAGCGTCCGCAATGCACCAGAAAAACTTTTGCCCTTGCAATTTGCACATCTGATGCCGCCAACATTGCTAACCAGAAGCTTGCGTGATATTGAAGATTTTCAAAAAAAGCATGGAAAAAATGTCCTGAAGCGTTTCTTTGCAGAGGGTGTTGAGGGCATTGTCGCAATCGAAAAAGATGCCCCTAACCTGGGTGCTGCCCTTAAGCTGCTGACAGAACAATCTTGCGATCCGGTTATGGTTCAGAAGTATATTCCAGAGATCCTGCTTGGAGATAAAAGGATAATCCTTTTTGACGGCGAGGCCATTGGCGCCGTTAATCGCATCCCCCCAGCCCATGATTTCCGGGCAAATTTGCACATTGGTGGTACCGCTCACAAAACAGAAATGACATCGGCTGACCTAAAGATATGCGCAGAACTTGCCCCCTACCTTAAAGAGCACGATCTGACTTTTGTTGGCATCGATGTGGTACATGGTTTCTTGACTGAAATTAATGTTACATCCCCAACAGGGCTCAATGAAATCAACGCCCTGGAAGGTATCCAAATAGAGCGTTCTATTTGGGATCGCATTGAAGCAAAGCTGATCACCGAATAATCTACAGCCCGTTTCCAGACCAGCCATATGCAGTAAGTGTGTCTTGAATCATTTGATCAATACTGAATCGTTCCATCACTTCTTGACGCGCTTCCATAGTAGGCAATTGATGACCAGGATTTTTCTCATAAATATCAACAAGTTTTTGAACAAATTCCTCTGATTTATTTGGATCTAGCAGCCAACCTGTTTGATTATCCATAACAGACTCAACAAGCCCACCTACCTTCGGTGCAAGTACAGGTTTATTAAAATAAGTAGCCTCAAAAGCAACGTTACATAGACCTTCCGAATAAGTTGTCATCATAAAGACATCCATAATACTGTAATAATCTGCAAGGCCTTCCTTGACCATGCCAGCAAAATGAAAGCGATCTGTTAAACCTGCTAACTTAACCAAGTGTTGTATGTGGCCCAACATTGGCCCATTTCCAACAACCAAAAAATGAGCATTCGGAGCAAAACGAGCAAAACGGATTGCAATTCTCAGCCAAAGCTGAGGGTTTTTAACTTGATCTATTCTTGAAACAGTACCAACAACAAATGCATTCTGTGGAATGTTAAGTTTTTCTCTCAACGCCTTTTCACTTGATTCCGTTGACTCTCCCATTCTTTGAACATAAATACAGTTACTGATTTTTATGGTGCGGTCAAAAGGAAGACCAAGTTCATCCGACCAGCTTTTCCGGCAAGGCCTGCTAATACCTGAAATCATAAGTGCTGGATAATGAATAGACATAAAGTGAGTAAAACGATCTTCTGATCTCCAAGTGAATTTTAAAAAATCACTACAGTTTGGGCGGTCTATAGGGTGAATATTCCCAACATGAATGAAGCACTTGGGTATATTAAAAATAGCCGCTGCCACCATAAAAGGGGTTTTGGTAGATGGGGAACGGATATGGATAACCTCAGGCTTGTATTTTGCCACCGTTAATATTGCCTTAACAATATCCGCCGATAGCGTTTTCGGCTTTAGATTAAGGATATCCTTTAAAAATTCAGAAGTCTTAGCGGGCAAACCCTCCACTTCATTTACATCAATACCTGCTCCAACTATGACATTAATACCATCAGGAATTTTTGAATCAGAGTTATGAGACTTTAGATAAACAAGAGTCTTGGGACCCTTCTCTGATGTTTTTCTTTCATCCTTCAAAAAACGACTACAAGCGATAAGTTGCTGCTCGACGCCCCCCATTTTCAAAGCTGTGTTCGTTTGTATTGCCTGCCCTTGGACGGGCTCAAGCTTCAGTTCATTTAGCTCTGACAAAACAAGGTACGTAATTTTGCCCAGACTGGTTCTATTTAAGTTATTAACCTCATCGCCAATGTACGATGCCCACTTTTTAGCAAAAGCCTGGATTCCTAGCATCTCACTTATTTGCGAGCTTTTTAACACAGCCCCCGACTTCTCTTCTCCTAAAATATGATAATAATTTATGGCCTCAGAATAGCTTCTCTCATGAAATGCTATTTTTAAAAGCATCGAATTTTTAAAACCTTCGCTAATGAGTAACCCGTTTTTTCCCTGAAGAAAAGAACGGACGCGATCATATTGCTCTGCCATAAAAATAACATTGAGCACAAATTCTGCAGAGCTTGCATCTTTCAATAAACCTAATTCTAATTGATCTAAATAACGCTCGATAAATCGCCCCCTGTTTTGAAGACGCATAACATTGAATAACCAGCTATACAAAGAGTGGAACGAATGCTCAACAAGTATTTTTTTTAGAAATAAATAAAGATCCCGAGGCATCCCTGTCTTTAAATGGATTTTAGAAAGAATATCAGCAGGTATCTTTTCTATCTTATTCGCTTTTACAAGCAACATTATTATATTACGAGAGTCTTCAAATTCACCAATATTAAAACAACACCTTGCAAGCATAACTATAATTCGCACATCAAGCCTATGTTCTATGTCTACTGCACAAAACATTCCTTCTACTAACGCCTGGTACTCTCGACGCGAATAGTAAGGCTTCATAAGCTGATAAACACGATTATTAACAAATTTATTTGTTGGGTCTTTCTTTATGGCTTGCGAGCAGTAGGGTAGTATTTTTGAGGTCTCTCCCTGTTTTGCATAATTTTCAGCAAGCAGAACAAGATCAAGCCCTGTAAGATCTTGCAAAAGACTCAGCGCAGATATTGATACAGCATAATTTTCAGCTTTATAAGACTTCTCAGAGAACTTTCTAATTTCAGAAAGTGTCTCAGTATTTTCTAAGTCTTTTTTCCATGCATTAAAAATTTTATCCTGAGCGCCCCCCTCGCTAAGGACGTTTTGATTATTTTCATCCACGGCAGCCTCTTTCGAACCATCGAATTTATTAGGATTCTTACTCATAAAAAACCTCATCTTACTTAATTCCTCAACACATAACATTTTCTGCTTGATTGATGCAAAAAATCTTTCTCAATTCAATGAATTACAATATTCCTTCTTAGTTATCAAAATTTTCTCCCCATCCCTAAATTAACGGATGACACTGGGTTCAAATAAAAATACGATACTTTCCAAATAAGAATTATAAAATGAGGAAATACCATGGCATCACGTGCGAACACCGTTGCCTTTAACGGCATCGAGGCCATGAACGTTGATGTGCAGGTCACCCTTTCTTCTGGCCTCCCCGCATTTACCATCGTTGGATTGCCTGATAAAACGGTTGCGGAGTCTAAAGAACGCGTCCGTGCGGCCCTTGAGTCGATGGGCATTTCTCTGCCTCCCAAACGCATCACCGTTAATCTGGCTCCTGCCGATATTCTTAAGGAAGGCAGTCACTTTGATCTGCCGATTGCCCTTGGTATCCTCAGCGAAATGGATGTTATTCCCAAGGACCAGTTGGCCGAATACATCGTCATGGGCGA
>CAYGJW010000064.1:0-7941 GCA_964350415.1 uncultured Alphaproteobacteria bacterium | reverse complement strand
GTCTTTGATTTCCATGACCGGCTTAAGTCGATCAGTCGTGGTTATGCAAGTTTCGATTATGTCATGGACGAATACCGTGAAAATGACTTGGTCAAGCTCTCGATTTTGATCAATCAAGAGCCTGTCGATGCGCTTTCAAGTATTGTCCACAAAAGCCAAGCAGAACCGCGCGGACGGGATATGTGTAAACGCCTTAAAAATATTATTCCTCGGCAGCTATTTAAGATTCCAGTTCAAGCTTATATTGGCGGTAAAGTTGTTGCGCGGGAAACCATCAGCGCTATGCGCAAAGACGTTACAGCGAAATGTTATGGCGGTGATATTTCCCGGAAGCGGAAACTGCTTGAAAAACAAAAAGCCGGTAAGAAAAAGATGCGTCAGTTTGGTAAAGTCGATATTCCGCAATCAGCCTTTATTCAAGTTCTTAAGCACCAAGATGATTAATTTCTAAGTAAGAGCTCTTATACGATGCAAAACAGTATTGGCACAATTACAATTACCACTGCAGAGTTCATCTCTGAAAATCCTGATGGCTCAATTAATAAGCGCATCAGTCAGCGCTCTGCACTGGCGACCTTGATTTCTCCGCGCCACGTTATTACGGTTGCACACATTTTTCCGCCCATTTTATCGACGGAAAAACTTAAACCCGTCTTACCAAACACTGATGCATGTAATAGTGATAACCAACTTCTAACTGGATACATTATATTCAACGATATCAAACATACGATTAAAAAATATATTCCAGTCAGCTTTACCGAAAATACCTCACCAATCAAAAGTACAGATAACTTAGCCATTGTAGAGCTTGAGTCTGAGGTTAAAAATGCACCTTGTGCAAATCTCTATTCTGCTCACAGTCATGAAACCTATGAGCAGGCATCTAAAAAAGCGACATGGCATGGGGTTAGCACCTTCACACACACCGTTTTTCCCGCACTCAAAGAATCAGACAAAAAGCAGCTACAAAAGATAGAAAAACTGCTTATGATGCCCTACCACTCAGTCTATGGTGGTAAAACAATTAATCAATTTGTCCTCCCCCTATCCGGACCTGATGAATACACAAGTAACCTAGATTCTAAAAGGGAAAACAGTAACTATATTAAAAAAGTAAAAACAGCATCATCTAAGTACTCATATAGTAAGGATCATTACCCTCTATTTACAATAAATGATATTGGAGCTCCTATATTCTGGGATCAGCAGCTCATTGCTATTGTTACAGACTCCAATGCTTTACCTATAAACGAACAGGGATTTAGTCTCTCCAATTACTTCTGGGCACATAAAACAAATGCAATTTCACTCATTGACTTTAATACAGGGAAAAGACGAGGTGATTTGAATACCATACTTTCTAAAATTGGTTGCAAAAATCTCAATGACTCAAATAGCCTCCCATCTGAAGAAAACATTCACCCGTTTACAAAAAATGTTAATTTAAACTTAAGAATGAACAATACTCTTGTTAATAAGATTAAATATATCGTTAAAACTGAAACCAACGAACTCAGTACACCACTTTATCATCTTCGGTTTACAATCTATTTGCCCAAACCAGAGCAGTTTGAAAGTATTGAAACCAGCCTTACCAAGCTTTATCCAAATGAAAAAACATTACGTGAAAAAATAAAGAAAGCTTTAGCGAATAAAGATCTTTACGTTGTTCAGAAAAAAGATACTTTCTTCACGCTCACGGCCGATCAATCTAAAATGGAATTTGAGCTTTTTGAAGAACTGTAGCTGCCCCTCAGTTTTTTAGCTGATAACCTTCAAGCTTTAAAAGTTGCTGCTTTGTTTCTTGGCCGTCTCCTGCGGAAAAACCGCCCAGATCAGCCTGACCAACAATTCGATGACATGGGATAATCACCGGAATCGGGTTCTTGCCGCAAGCGCTGCCCACTGCCCGTGGGTGGGATTCTATTTTCTGAGCGATATCCCCATACGTCATGACTTGACCGTAAGGTATTTTACGCATTTCATCCCAGATACGCTGCTGAAACGGCGTTCCTTCAGCCTTAATTGGCAGCGTAAACAGGGCAAGCTCTCCTTTGAAATAAGCCGTTATCTGTGCAGCAGCCTCTTGCAATAAGCTTGATTCACTATGCTGTTCAGAAGCCTGGCTCTTTGACCACGCAACTTTGGCAATAAACCCAGACTGTTCTGTTATTTCAATGCAGCCAAGGGACGTGTTAACGACAACAGTTTTCATAAGACTTCTTTAAAAACGTCCATTTGATCGATCGGTGCCGAGCATGTCCTACCCCGGCATATATAAGCAATCGCCCCATCGTTCTTACCAAGCTTTCCGTATGCTGGATGCTGTTCAGCAAGTTTTGAGGTATCTTCTACCACACTGATAATTTTATAAGGCAAGTAAGTCCGATAAGCATGACTAAGGAATGCTTTGGTGTCTGGGTTGTTCCGCTTACCCACAATCACAACTTGTGTGGGTTCTTGCAAATATCCAATGTTACCAACCAGGGTTGTCATACCAGGAGACAACTCCCCTGCAAAAGCATTCACAACCGCCTCAGCGCGCGTTAAATAAGATGTAGTGCCTGTGTGGTAGTACAAACGCGCCAGCACCTCCACAGCCATACCGTTGCCGTTTGGTACGGCCTGGTCATACACGGCCTTCGTTCGTATAATCAAATCATCAGCTGTTGTTGGGCTCATAAAGTACCCGCCCGCTTTATCATCATAAAATAGCTCAGAAACCTCAGCTTCCCAAGCGATTGCATCGGCCAGGTATTTTTCGTCTCCAAGCACTTCATACAGCGCGATGGCCGCACGGATCATAGCGATGTAATCATCCAACAAGCCTGAGGACTGTGCGCGTCCCTGACACCAAGCGTGAGCAAGCTGCCCATCCGCCCTCAGATTTCTTTTAACAAAATCGTAAGCCTTTTTCGCAGCCTCAATCCATTCTGGGCGCTCAAACACAAAACCAGCCTTCGCTAATGCTGTAATGATCAGCCCATTCCAGTCCGCGAGGATTTTCTCATCCCTTGAAGGGGCAATGCGCTTTTTGCGCACTGCAAGCAATTGTTCGCGCTGCGGCTTAAGCCCTTCATAGTGCGACATACTGCGGGTATTCAGGATATTCGTTGCTTCCCAATTGCCCGCCTCGCTAACGCCATAAGCGTCTTTAAATTCCGCTGAACGCTCTCCTAAGACCGCATCAATCTCAGTTTCAGACCAAACGTAGTACTTTCCCTCAACCCCTTCGCTTTCTGCATTAAAGGCGCAGTAAAAGCCGCCATCTTTGTGCTGCATATCTTGCAGTAACCACGCCACCGTTTCCTCAATCCGCTTTGCATACAGCGGCGACCGCGTTTTCATCCATGCCTCAGTCAAGGCTTCGATAAATTGGGCATTATCATACAGCATCTTTTCGAAATGCGGGATTAGCCAATGTTCGTCAATTGTATAACGACTTAGGCCCCCACCCAAATGATCATAAATACCGCCTTGGCAAATTTTATTTAAACTCAGCTGAATAATTTCAAAGAAATGTGGGTCACCGGCAAAGCGCATGAAAAGCCTGAGTATTGGGAACTGCGGAAATTTAGGCGCCCCTTGCAACCCCCCATTATCCCAGTCCATCCGCTGCAACAAAGCATCTGCCGCTTGCTTGACATCAAAAGAGGATGCATGTTTTGCAGTACTATACAGCGACATATCCTGTAGGGCCTTGCGGATATACCCCGTGTTCTGTTCGACCTTTTCTGGGTCTGTGCTGTAGATAATATGGATACGCTTTAAAACATCCCCAAAGGACATTTTGCCGAACTTAGCCTCATCTGGAAAATAAGTACCGCCCCAAAAAGGTAGCTTTTTCGGCGTTAAAAACATGGTTAAAGGCCAGCCACCTTGCTCCCCATACAGCGTCAAAGCTGATTGGTATAGAGCATCGACATCGGGGCGCTCTTCCCGGTCGACTTTGATGGCCACATAATTTTCGTTCACATAATCTGCAATTGCTTTGTTTTCAAAGCTTTCGCGCGCCATCACATGGCACCAATGGCAGGCCGAATACCCGACAGACAGCAGGATCGGCTTATCTTCTGTTTCCGCTTTTTTAAACGCCGCATCGCCCCAGGCATACCAATGGATTGGGTTGTCTTTATGCTGTAATAAATAAGGACTTACTTCATTACTCAGATCATTTTTCCCCAAGCTCGCCTCCACTTTCAAAGTTGCCTGTGTGTTTCTTTAAGTGTTATATCAGAATGAATCTAAGAGTATAGCAAAACCCAGCTTGATAAAGGAACTTCTAAGCCATGAAACATATCTTCACAGTTGTTGTTTTAGGTTTTTGCCTGTCTTCCAATCTTATAGCTGAGCCTATTAAATTTTCCTTGAGTGAAACGCGCCTATTCATCACCTTCCCTAAAGAAGCAGATGACGAAGTCTTCCAAGCCACATGTGATGAATTTGATTCTTTAATAGATAACCGTGTAACGCTTGAAAAAATAACATTTTTAAGTGTTGATCATAACCAAACACGCTCTATTGACTGGCTCCTCAAATGGCTTCCTAAACTTCCCTCTTTAAAACTCCTGTTTTTTAGAAACGTAATAGAGGGTGAAAAAATCATTAAATGCCTTAATACTCTACCTGCGCCAGAAAAAATACGTAATTTAGCTCTGAACTATATAGATTTCAGCGAAATAGATATCAATACATTGATTTTCGCCATTAACAGATTAAAAAACCTCAAGAACCTTAATCTAAATCACGTAAACCTAAATGAATCACAAGTAGAAGCCCTTATTCATAAGGTTCAAGAAACGACCATGATCATGATCAACCAAAACAACGCTCCCCACTGCTACATAAATGGTGAAATAGACCATCAAGCAGAGGATATGTTCGACTGATCCACGCACTTACTATTTTAAAAAAACTTATAATCGTTTATGATAAAATTGATATAAATCACAAATACTAAATCTCCTTTACCAAAGGATAGATCAAGATGAAAAAAACATACGTTTTGGTTTTTATTCTAGGAATAACAGCTCCATTTTATGGCTTTACCGATGATATACAAACAAAACACGACGAAATCCGTTTAAAACATCAAATTGACGTCGATCATCTTCAGCAATGGTTAACCCCTTTACAAGAACAAGAATCAGAAACCTCTGAAAACAAAAACGATCAAAACATTTTATCTAAAGCGGCTTATTCAATTTTAGCCCGATTGAGGGCATATCTAGACGAAATACAAGATGAGTTTAATGGTGATTTTTATATTGATATTTCTGACATCGACGATGATTTAGATGAAGAACACAGAGATCACATGCAGTCTGAGACAAAGTAAGATCTATTGCAACAACTCTGTACCTGTGATAATCAGCACAACACATATTTTAAAACCAAAATTTACGGCAAAGAAAATAGATGAAAAAATTATATGTTTTATTTGTACTTATTTTTGCACTATGCCCCCTTAATCTTCAGGCGTCTCTTATTAAATTTACATTAATAAAACCAAAATTTACCCCCAAAAGAACCTTAGAAATTGCCTTTGATTCACACAAAAATGGCCTTTATGACCAAGAACACTTTACAAAACTTTTACAAAAGGTTAAAAATCACTGCAATATTAGCGGTATCTCTATAAAAAACAGTGACCCTGAATCAACCACCAACTTTTTAGAATGCTTGCCACAGTTCACATCGATTACCGCGTTGACGCTAGAAAACTGTGCCATGAATGACGAACACATTCAAATTTTAGCGTGGACGCTGCCAAAACTAGAAAAAATTCAAACACTGTACCTCGCCAAGAATAAGATAACAGATAAAAGTGTCGCACTACTTGCCGAATCATTTAGCCATTGCCCCAGTCTGTCTGTGGTTAACTTAAAAGAGAATCCAATTCAAGATCAATACGCCTTTAACCAAGCAATTAGAAAACACTCAAACGCCACCCTGCTATTCTAAATCAATATTTAAGAAAGACCACACTATGAAAAAATTACGCTTACTTCTTATGCTTACCTGCATGATAATCACGCCAAAGCTAGCAGATGCAGCTCCTATTAAGTTTGAGTCTGGTTCTACAGATATAAAAAAATACCCATCATTTTTGATCATCGATTTTAGTGACTACATAAATACAAACAACAAAGAGGCAGAAATTGATAGACTAAAAAAAGAGATCGAGGATCTTAAAAAAGATATAAGCTCCATTATTATTACGAATGCGAATCAACAGCGGATTGAAGAAATTCTTGATTTTATTAAGTTTCTTAGGCCATTTGAAAATACGAACTCAATAACATTCAGCAATTGCCTAAACAGCGTACAGGAATATCAAAACTTTATAAATGAATACATTCAGCCTCATTTTCCAAAGGTAAAAGAACTTTTAACCATCACCGATGGTATATTTTTAGCCTTTAACTGGCCTTAACCTCTGTTCACACCGGACTACATATCAAGGTCTTGGGCGATCAGGCGCTGCATTAAATCGTCCAGCTCGCCCAAGGTTCTATAATGGAAACTGACAACGCCGCCACCGCTGGCTTTGGATTGAATTGAAATATCCATCCCCATACTGGTTTTTAAGATATCTTCAATTTCCTTAAATTCCATATCAACAGCAACTTTATCAGCCGCTTCTTCTAAGCTGTTCTCTTTTACAACAGGTGTGCGTGATTTACTCACCATTTTTTCCGCTTCGCGAACGCTCATTTTTTTGCTGATAATTTTTTGCGCAAGCTTGGAGGCATTTTCCAAATTAACCAACACCTTAGCATGCCCCATGGTTAGCAAACCATCATTGATCATTTCCTGAACATCTGCAGGCAAGGCCACCAACCGCATCATATTTGCAATGTGACTGCGACTTTTACCCAGCATTTGCGCCAGTGACTTTTGTGTATAGCCGTAATTTTCGCATAAATCCACATACCCCTTGGCCTCCTCAAGCGGTGTAAGATTTTCTCGTTGGATATTTTCAATTAAGGCAATTTGCAGCACTTCTTGATCGCTGAGCTCTTTGATAATGATTGGAACTTGGGATAAATTCGCTAGCTTCGATGCACGCCAGCGCCGTTCTCCCGCAATAATTTCGTACTTACCTTCTTGCTCAGGGGAATTCCTGACAATCAGCGGCTGCAAAACACCTTTTTCCGCAATCGACTGCTTCAATTCTTCTAAGTGTTGCTCACTAAAGAAACGCCTGGGCTGTGACGAACACGGATGAATATTTTCAATCGGCTCAACCTGGAAACTCGAAGACTTATTTAACGACTGATAATCCGAGTGTGCATCACCCAACAGTGTTGATAAACCGCGCCCTAATGCCCCTTTTGCTTGCGTCACACGCATCTCCTAAATTCGATGTATCATTTCTTTTGCTAAGTGCAAATATGCTTGCGATCCCCTGCAGCCAATATCATAAATAATCGCCGGTTTGCCGTAAGACGGCGCCTCAGAAATCTTGATATTACGCGGAATCATTGATTTATAAACTTTATCACCAAAGTGTTTGCGCACATCGGCAGCCACCTGGGCCGTTAGCCGATTACGCCCATCAACCATGGTTAGCACGATGCCTTCCAATTGAAGCTCTGGGTTTAAGCGTTTTTTCACCTGTTCGATCGTACTGACCAATAAACTGAGGCCCTCTAACGCATAAAACTCGCATTGCATCGGAATCACCACCTGATTGGCAGCGATCAAGGCATTCAGTGTAATGAGTCCCAATGAAGGCGGACAATCCATAATGACATAGTCAAAATCGTAAGTAATGGCGATATCTTTTAGGGCATCTTTCAGCTGGAATTCTCGGCGCTCTTGGTCAACAAGCTCAATTTCAGCCCCCGATAAATCAACCGTCGACGGAACCAAGAAAAGATCAGGAATCATCGTTTGCTGTACCACATGTCTTAGGCAGCGCATACCCATGAG
>CAYGJW010000063.1:0-7956 GCA_964350415.1 uncultured Alphaproteobacteria bacterium | reverse complement strand
TTCTCCACAATGTTATCCACAAGTTATACCCGATAAACAGTGGGACGATCTTATGTAGTGCCCAAAATCCACAAGTCATACCTGAATAGATAAGCCTGAAAACATCAAGAACACACTTATCTCAAACAGATATAGCTGAGTTGCAAGCTCAGCTATATCCCTCTTCACGAGTTCAACCCCTTAACCTAAGCCAGCTCCATTTCTAATATCTCAGAAAGCTTTTCTTTCAATGCATCAAATTGATAGACAAGCGTTTTAGATGTATTCGGCTTTAACTGGTGATCTTTCTTTGGACCAACTAATACTTTTTTAGGAGACTTAGTACTTTTAATCCTTTTTAAAAACGATTTAACAGGAATTTTTGAATACCCTGAAATCTCTCTAAAATGCTTCGATAGATTCTTGTTTTTAAACGCTTCTTGTATCGTCCCATTTAATTCGTTTAAATTTATTTCATCATCACGAACAATAAACAGCACTCTATTCCCATGATCAGGATCCGCATATATATAAGGATGCTTCATTAATTCTTCTGGGGTAATTTTTAAGTAGCCTCCCGTTTCCTCATGTCCTTCACGCGCTGCCGTATGATAAGCACTTTCATCTTGTGTCTCGCAATGTCCACCAGGAAGTTCCAAGACATATCTATTTTTTGCATTATGGCCTAAATATAGATGCGCCTTACCGTCATCCGACTTACTTACCAGCATAATATTAGCTGACTGCACTGGACCGTCTTGTGTTTGGCAAGGTTGATTAACAGATTTTGCGCGTGCATGTGCCTTTCTAGTCATAATATCAGGCATGTTATCCAGCGCTGACATGGCAATCTTAAATTCTTCTGCAACACGATCTATATCTGTGTTATTGCGAACAAAGGTATAATAAATACTGTGAACATTCATTCCTAAATTTTTAGCGACCTCTTTTGCCTGGCTTTTTTTATTATCAACAAAAATAACTGTATCAATCTCAGGAACCCCTTTTCTTAAGTGAATCCCATTAATTGCGCTCACAATTTCACGTATTTTTTCTGACTTTTTTATCCCGCGCGAGCTTGCTTGACCATAATAATACTTCGGATCCCAATCATCTTTACCTTCCGCAGTTTTTCCTTTATGAAACGGTAAAGTCTCTCCTCTATAAATTTCTTTCATGAAGGGTACAGAAAAATCAATCCTCTTCTCTTTAAGCATTGAAACTCTTTTATCTTTTACCCCAAGTCCTGATGCTGTCATTGTTGTTGTAAGAAAACCTTGCTCCTGCAATCCATTGATCACGTCGACAAGAGGCTCTTCAATCAAGACATTTTTTTTATATCCCCTACTCTGTTTCCTCATTTCCTTTTGTATTAAACGTGCGTCTGTTGGGCTTAACCCTAAATTCTTTGAAATGATTTCTGCTTGATCTTTTTGTTCACCAAACAAATCATGATTCAGAAAAGGTGGGTCTTCTTTAACAAGCGTATTATCAATATCAAAAGCAATCAGTGTTTTGCTTGAATCAAAATTTTTCGTTTCAAACCATTCAAAAAAATGACCATAAGTTGATAAGTCCACACGTTCGTTTATAAACGCATCACCCTCTGCAGAGAACGATTTCTCAGCATTAAAGAGTAATAACGCAACGATAAATAAAATACTTTTCATAATTAACCCCACTATTTAAACACGATCTATACATAATCATCTCAAAAAAATGTTAATAATTAGTTAATATCTAAAATAATTAGCTTTAGGACTATAGATGAAAACCCAATGCAAAAGATTAGAATCATAGCGAAAAACCCCTGTCCTATGAACTTTAAGTTCGGGACAGAGGTTCTTATTAATTTAGAAAGATGGTTGTGGTTAGCAGCTAATTAATTGCATCCTGAACAGCTGGATCCCCAGACTTCGCCTTCTTCGCCACAAGATCTTTAGAAATTGCGGTCTTCTGAGAGCCCTCATCGGTTTTCTTTAAAGGGCCAAGCGGTGTCAAAGGCTTTGTAAGCGCATTTTTAAGAACCTCATCAACCGTTTCAACTGGTATAATTTTCAACTGCTTCATGACAGATTTAGGAATTTCTTCCAGGTCTTTTTCATTCTCTATGGGAATAAGCGCAACTTTAATACCGCCGCGAGCTGCCGCCAAAAGTTTTTCTTTTAAGCCGCCAATAGGCATCACACGACCACGGAGTGAAATCTCGCCGGTCATCGCAATATCCCGGCGCACAGGAATGCCCGTTAATATCGAAACGATCGATGTACACATGGCAACACCTGCCGAAGGTCCATCTTTTGGCGTGGCCCCTTCCGGTACATGCACATGGATATCTTTTGTTTGAAACGAAGATTGATCAATTCCATAAGAATCTGAACGAGACCTGACAAAACTCGCCGCGGCCTGTACAGACTCTTGCATGACATCACCCAGTTTTCCGGTAATTTGCATCTTACCTTTACCGGGCACAGAGACCGCTTCAATGGAAAGCAGCTCGCCCCCCACTTCCGTCCAAGCAAGACCGGTCGTAATACCGACCATGTCCTCGTATGCAATTTCGCCATAACGGTAACGGCGAATTCCCAAATATTCCTTCAGGTTTTTTGAGGAAATCACCAGCTTCTTTTTAGAGCTTGATTCCAACTGTGTCAGCGCTTTTCTTAAAGCCTTTGCAAGTTCGCGTTCCATGCTACGAACACCTGCTTCACGCGTGTAATAGCGAATCATATCTAAGATCGCATCATCTTCTAAAGCAACCTCACCCTTCTTAATTCCGTGATTTTTCATTTGCTTTGGCAGAAGATGGCGCTTGGATATTTCCATCTTTTCTTCTTCTGTATAACCAGAAATTCTGATGATTTCCATCCGATCAAGCAACGGTTGCTGCATTCTTAGACTGTTTGCTGTTGTCACAAACATCACATCAGACAAGTCATACTCGACTTCCAAATAATGATCCATGAATGTTGCATTTTGCTCTGGATCCAAGACCTCTAGTAACGCAGATGATGGATCCCCACGCGAATCAGATCCAAGTTTATCAATCTCATCCAACAAAAACAGTGGATTCGAATTCTCAGCTTTCTTCATACCTTGAATGATTTTACCAGGCATTGAACCAATGTACGTTCTTCTGTGGCCGCGAATTTCAGATTCATCACGGACGCCGCCTAATGAAATACGCGCAAACTTCCGGCCAGTTGCCTTCGCAATTGAGCGTCCCAAAGATGTTTTACCAACCCCAGGAGGTCCAACAAGACACAGGATGGGGCCTTTAACTTTTCCAACGCGTTTTTGAACGGCAAGATATTCAACAATCCGTTCTTTAACTTTTTTAAGACCATAATGATCTTCATCAAGCACGCTTTGAGCAACAGCAAGGTCCTTCTTAACCCGAGAACGCTTATTCCATGGAATATTCAACAACCATTCAAGGTAATTTCTGACCACCGTCGCTTCTGCAGACATTGGGCTCATAGAACGGAGCTTCTTTATCTCAGATGCGCCTTTCTCGTAGGCTTCTTTACTCAGTTTTGTTGACTCGAGCAGATCCTCAAGCTCACTGATCTCGTCACCGCCATCCTCGCCCTCACCAAGCTCTTTCTGGATCGCTTTCATCTGTTCGTTCAGATAATATTCGCGCTGTGTCTTTTCCATTTGACGTTTAACACGGCTGCGAATCCGTTTTTCAACCTGAAGAACACTAATTTCAGCTTCCATGAAGGCATAAACGCTCTCCAAGCGCTCAACGACTTTGACAGCCTCTAGCAACGTTTGCTTATCTGAAATCTTCAAAGACAAGTGAGCCGCGATGCTATCCGCCAATTTACTCGGATCTTCAATCTGACGCACAGAAGCCAATGATTCTGGAGGAATTTTGCGATTTAATTTTGTGTATTGCTCAAATTGAGACAAAGAAGTACGGGATAAGGCTTCAATCTCGTCCTTCGCGCCCAGCTCTTCCGTGACTGGCTCAACCATTGCCTCAAAATATTCTTCAGAAGCACCGAATTTGTGAATGCGTGCGCGCTGCTTGCCTTCAATCAACACCTTCACAGTGCCATCCGGTAATTTAAGCAGTTGCAACACAGATCCTAGCGTTCCAACGTGATACAGCTCATCTTCTGTTGGCGCATCTAAAGTTGGATCTTTCTGAGCAACCAGTAAAATCGGCCGGTCTGTTTTCATGACCTCTTCAAGAGCCTTAACCGACTTCTCGCGCCCAACAAATAACGGGACGATCATATGCGGGAAAACAACAATATCCCTTAATGGAAGCACAGGATATAAGGCTGCTTCAGTTTTTTGTTTTTCACTCATTGGCATACCTATCATTAAAAAGAATCGTTAAACACAAAGGACCGCTTCGCAGATTTACGCTTTTGAACGCTTTTCTGTATAAAGACGTAAAGGCGTCGCCCCTGACTTAACCACGTCATCATTAATGACAACTTTTTCAACATTTTCAAGACTTGGCAGCTCAAACATCTCATCAAGTAATAAATTCTCTAGGATTGAGCGTAGTCCACGCGCCCCTGTCTTACGACGAATTGCTTTCTTCGCGATCTCTATTAATGCTTCATCAGAGAACTCAAGCTGAACGCCTTCCATCTCAAACAAACGCTGATATTGTTTAATAAGCGCATTATTAGGCTCTGTAAGAATTTTCACTAAAGCCTCTTCATCAAGATCTTCAAGCGTCGCAATCACAGGAAGCCTTCCAACAAACTCTGGGATTAAACCAAATTTTTGTAGATCTTCTGGCTCTAGAACTTTCAAAGTCTCACCGGTTTTGATTTCTTCATCGCTTTTAACTTCGGCACCAAAACCAATGGAGGTTTTCTGACCACGGCTCGTAATAACTTTTTCAAGCCCTGCAAACGCACCACCACAGATAAACAAGATATTACTGGTGTCGACCTGCAAAAATTCTTGTTGCGGGTGCTTTCTTCCCCCTTGCGGCGGAACCGAGGCAACCGTGCCTTCCATAATCTTTAGAAGCGCTTGCTGCACACCCTCACCGGAAACATCACGAGTAATTGAAGGATTATCAGATTTCCGGGAAATCTTATCAACCTCATCAATATAAACGATGCCGCGTTGTGCACGCTCAACATTATAATCTGCAGCCTGTAGAAGCTTCAGGATAATATTCTCAACGTCCTCACCAACATAACCTGCTTCTGTTAACGTTGTTGCATCGGCAATCGTGAAGGGAACATCAATGATGCGCGCCAAAGTCTGGGCAAGAAGTGTTTTCCCGCAACCGGTTGGACCAAGCAATAGGATATTTGATTTCGCCAGCTCCACATCCCCCTTACCACTATGGGCAAGACGTTTGTAGTGATTATGCACGGCAACAGCCAAAACACGCTTTGCATGCGCTTGGCCAATTACATAACTGTTTAGGAATGTAAGAATTTCTTGTGGAAGCGGTACCGATCCCGCAGTTTTGATAAAGCTTGATTTGTTTTCTTCACGAATGATGTCATTACACAGCTCAACACACTCATCACAAATGAAAACTGTGGGCCCTGCAATAAGTTTACGAACTTCGTGCTGACTTTTGCCACAAAAGGAGCAATAAAGTGTACTTTTTGCGTCTTCTTTAGTTATTTTTTTCGCCATTACTTTATCCTCTACGTGCAATTATCAACACTACTCACAAACCAAAAAAAGAAGACTCGAAATCTTCAAAATTGGCTACCGCAGCAGCCTACGCTGCAACCGGATTTTCACTCATTGGACCACGATTCGTCACGACTTCATCAATTAAGCCAAATTCTTTTGCCTCTTCAGTACTTAAGAATTTATCACGATTCATTGAGTCAGCCATAAACTTGGCCGTCTTTCCTGTATGCTTCGCATAAATTTCATTCAGATTTTCTCTAATCCTTAGGATTTCACGCGCATGAATTTCAATATCTGTCGCTTGTCCTTGCGCACCACCCAATGGCTGATGGATCATAATGCGTGCATTTGGTAGTGCAAAACGTTTACCCGCAGCACCTGCAGCCAGCAATAGTGATCCGGCAGACGCCGCCTGCCCCATACAAAGGGTTGAAACTTCCGGACGGATATATTGCATTGTGTCATACATCGCCATGGCAGATGTTACAACACCGCCTGGTGAATTAATATAAAGCGAGATATCTTTCTTTGAATTCTCAGATTCTAAAAAAAGAAGTTGCGCACAAATAAGCGATGAAACGTTATCATCGATCGGCCCATTAAGAAAAATAATGCGTTCTTTAAGCAGGCGAGAATAGATGTCAAACGAGCGCTCCCCTCGAGCCGTTTGCTCTATTACCATTGGAACGAGTTGATTTACAATATCAGACGAAGACATACTTTCTCCCATAGAAAAGAAGGATCCTGCCTAGATTCTGGCACGATCCTTCTTTTTTCTCAACATGTAATGTACCCAGATTCCTGAGTTTTTAAAAAAACTTAAACTTCAGCTTCTTTTTTCATCAGTTCTTCAAGTTTTTCTTTACTGACAGATTCTTCTTTTATTGAAGCAAGCTCTAGCATGTAATCGATTACTTTGCTTTCCATAATCGTTGATTTCAAGCCATTAATGTACCCTTTATTCTTTGTTAGGTATTCAATCACTTGCTGCTCTTGACCTGGGTAGTTTGCAACTTCCTTCTGGATTGCCTGACGTATATCGGCCTCTTGAACTTGAATGTTATGCTTTTCAGCTGTACCTGAAAGGATCAAGCCTAGTTTAATTCTACGCTCAACTTTTGCCTTAAGCTCAGTTTCAGCTTTCTTTTCTGCTGCAGTCAGCTTTTTCTTCGGCTCTTCGGCTTTGTCTTCATGGCCGCAATCCGCTGTGTGCTCGTGGTCATGGTTACAATGTTCGCCGTGCTCGTGATCATGGTCATGATCGCCCTGCTCTTCTTTCTTCGCAGCAGCAAGTTCATCTTCAATAAGCGTTTCAGGTAGATCAAACGTCAGTTTATCTAAATTCTCGAAAAGATCTTTTTTCAACAAAGTTGTTGAAATTTGATCAAGCTGCGATTGAAGATGCTGAGTTCCAACGCGTGTTAAAGCTTCTAAATCTTTGTAACCCGCACGTCTCGCAAGATCTTCATCAATTTTCGACTTAACCTGCTTTTGAATTTCTTTAACCTTCACTTCGAACACAGCAGGCTTACCCGCAAGCTCTGCGCTACCGTAATTTTCAGGGAAGCTCACTTCAACATTAACTTCGTCGCCAACTTTTTTACCAATAAGCTGATCTTCAAAGCCAGGGATAAACGTCTTAGATCCAAGCTCTAGACCATAGTCGTTACCCGTTCCACCTGGGAATGCCACGCCATCGATTTTACCAACGAAATCAATAAGGACGGTATCGCCTTCTTTTGTTTCGCGTTTTGTTTTGATGGCTTCTGTTGTTTTATAAGATTCGGCAAAACGCTCAAGGAAAACGTTCACTTCTTTTTCTGATGGCTCAGCTTTAAGACGCTTTAGCTTAATGTCTTTAAAATTCACTTCAGGAATTTCAGGTAACGCTTCAACTTCAATGCTGAACTCAAGATCTTTGCCTTCGTCAAACTTTGTCACTTCCACTTTTGGTCTTACAGCAGGACGGATCTTATGATCATCAAGTGCTTTTTGACCTGATTGAGAAACAACCTCATCAAGCACTTCACCCATGACTGAGTCGCCAAATCGTTTTTTCAAAAAGTCCATCGGTGCTTTACCAGGACGGAAGCCTGGGATTTTCGCCGTCTGACCGATTTTCACAAGTTTCTTTTGCGTTTGTGCTTCGATCTCAGTCGCATCAACGACAACTGTGAATATACGTTTTAAACCATTTTCATGAGTTAATTTAATTTGCATGCAGCTCAGCTCCTGCTTTTATGTGTGCCAACTATTTTAGGATTCTTATTAGGCGACTCTGTTTGTGTCGTGCGGGCGGAGGGAGTTGAACCCCCACGGCCGAAGCCACCAGAACCTAAATCT
>CAYGJW010000062.1:0-7958 GCA_964350415.1 uncultured Alphaproteobacteria bacterium | reverse complement strand
GATCATGGTGGATCCAAAAATGTTGGAGCTGTCCGTTTACAATGATATTCCGCATCTTTTAACGCCAGTTGTGACAGATCCAAACAAGGCTGTTGTCGCTTTGAAGTGGGTCGTGCGCGAGATGGAAAACAGGTATCGGTCGATGTCGATGCTAAATGTTCGAAACATTACCGGATTCAATAAGAAAATTGAAGAAGCAAACAAAAAAGGCGAAGTCTTGTCCCGAAAGGTTCAAACTGGGTTTGAGCCTGAAACAGGTAATCCAATTTATGAAGAGCAGCCCCTAGGCAATGATCCGCTGCCATACCTTGTTGTGATTATTGATGAGCTTGCAGATTTGATGCTTGTTGCAGGAAAAGATGTTGAATCTTTGATTCAGCGGCTTGCACAGATGGCCCGGGCTGCAGGGATTCACTTGTTGATGGCAACGCAGCGCCCATCTGTTGATGTCATCACAGGTACGGTAAAGGCGAACTTTCCGACGCGGATCAGCTTCCAGGTAACCTCAAAAATTGATAGTAGAACCATTTTGGGTGAGGGCGGCGCAGAACGACTTCTTGGTCGAGGCGACATGCTGTATATGGCTGGGGGCGGCCGTATTACCCGGGTGCATGGGCCTTTTGTTGATGATAAAGAGGTTGAAGATATTGTGACCTTCCTTAAAAGCCAGGGCACCCCTGAATACCATGAGGGCGTTACAGTTGAGCCCAAAGGCGAAGAGGGCGGGATGGGCTCAGGCAGCGGTGATGCGGGCGCATCAAGTACGGGTGACCAGTTGTATGATCAGGCCTTGGACATCGTGCAGCGGGAGCGTAAAGCCTCCACCAGTTTTATACAACGTAGGTTGAAAATTGGTTATAACCGTGCGGCAACACTCATTGAAGAGCTTGAGCAAAACGGTGTTGTCTCGGGAGCTAACCATGTTGGTAGACGTGAAGTTCTTATTCCAGAATTAGAAGGTTAATTAAAGATGCGATTTTTTGTTTTTTGTTTTTTGATTTTCGGGGTTTATTCTGTTCATGGGGACGCCGCGTCTACGGCTCCTGTAGGTGCGGCCGCAAATGATAAAGTCATAAATCAGGTTCAATCATACTTTGATAGCTTGAAGGATTTTCGGGCTGCATTGCATCAAATAACGCTAAATGGACCGCAAAAGGGGACGCAGATGAGTGGGCACTTGCTTTTAAAGCGTCCGCAAAAAGCACGAATTGAGTATATAAGTCCTTCACAAATTCTAATGGTTGCAGGGCCTAAAAGCATAGCTTACTGGGATGTTAGCCTTGATCAAGTTTCCTATGTTAATACTGGGGATACGCCGCTGAGTTTTTTATTGGGCGCGCGGATTGACCTGAAGAAAAATTTTGTTGTAACTCAGGCAAAGTCTGAAGTGGGAAAAATTTCGCTTTCTTTGCATCAAGCAAATAAGCCACTTTTGGGCCGAATGACCTTAGAGTTTAAGGAAAATCCAATGCAGCTGGTTGCCTGGACGCTTGTTGATGCCCAGGGAACTCAGATTCGGGTTGAGCTCACACATATGTCAAGCAAGCCCTTTACTGCAAAGGAATTCGAAGAATTCTTTGTGTTTAAAAACCCGCGCATTTACGGTAAGAAAAGTTATGAATCATTTCCGAAATGGTATCAATAAAAGCTTTTTTAGGGGCTTGTCCTGGTGGTCATTCAGTCCGATTTTCATCTGAGGATCTCTTTTGCATTTGCTGTTTCTGCTTTTAAATAATCGATCCCAAACACTGAAAATCGTTGCATAGTTTGTATTGGTGTTTTCTGTCTTATGTTCATGATGCACCCAGTGAATTGATGGGGTGACAATAAGATAGGATAGAGGATGCTCAATTTTTGGGTGGAGGCGAATATTTGAATGATGAAACAGCGCCGCGATTAAAACCAGCGTTTCAAAAATAATGATTGAAGTAAAAGAAATACCGACGGTTACGACAAAGAGTGAACGGGTTAGAAAAGCCAGAAAGACCTCACCAAAGTGAAAGCGTAAAGCAGATGTGCAGTCAAGTATGGTGTCGAAATGATGAACCTGATGGAAGCGCCATAAAAAACGCGATTCATGGAGAAACCTGTGCCACCAATACAGAAAAATATCCAGCAATAGGATGTCAACGATGATTGATTGAATTCCTGTTATCACTGGTTTCTGAGAAATTATTTGGGTTAAAGGTAAAATAATTGCAAAAGACAAGGCAACGTTAAGGGCCCATAAGCTGAAGGTTCGAATGAGATGGTTTCTTGTTTGCTGTGGCCTCTTCTCTTTTGCAAAGGGGCGCAGCCTCTCCCAGGTAAACAAGCCCACAAACACGGTAAGCACGATAAATATCTTCAAAAAAACAAAGTTGCTCAGCATTAGAAAGATTTTCAGTTTTGTAGATATTGCACCATGCGTGTATCCACCCTATATCCTTAGAAGAATAATTGAGTATTCGAGTGTTGAGAAGCATTTACGATGAACAAAACAAAAAGGATGTATTGATATGAGCAGATGTATCGGAATTGATCTTGGTACGACCAACTCATGTGTGGCATTTATGGATGGTAAAAATGCCAAGGTTGTCGAAAACAGTGAAGGAACGCGCACAACGCCTTCTATGGTTGCATTTACAGAAGGTGGCGAGCGTCTTGTTGGCCAATCTGCGAAGCGCCAAGCCGTTACAAACCCGGAAAACACGCTTTTTGCAATTAAGCGTCTTATTGGTCGTTCTTTTGAAGATCCAATGACGAAAAAAGATCAGGGTCTTGTGCCTTACACGATCGTTTCTGGCGATAACAAAGATGCATGGGTCCAGGCGCGCGGTGAAAAGTACTCACCAAGCCAAATCAGCGCATTCATCCTGCAAAGCATGAAAGAAACTGTGGAAAACTTCACAGGCGACAAGGTTGATAAGGCCGTTATTACGGTTCCTGCTTACTTTAATGACTCGCAACGTCAAGCAACGCGCGATGCAGGTAAAATCGCCGGTCTTGAAGTTCTGCGTATTATCAACGAGCCAACAGCCGCAGCGCTTGCTTATGGTCTTGATAAAAAACAATCAGGCACAATCGCTGTTTATGATCTTGGTGGTGGTACGTTCGACGTTTCAATCCTAGAAATTGGCGATGGTGTTTTTGAAGTTAAATCAACCAATGGCGATACGTTCCTTGGTGGTGAAGATTTCGATCATGCTATTATTGGTTATTTAGCGGATGAATTTAAGAAAGATAGCGGCATCGACCTTCGCGGCGATAAGCTTGCGCTGCAACGCCTTAAAGAAGCTGCTGAAAAAGCGAAGATTGAGCTTTCAAGTGCAATGCAAACAGAAGTGAACCTACCGTTCATTACAGCAGATCAGTCCGGTCCGAAGCATCTTAACTTAAAGCTTACACGTGCAAAGCTTGAATCATTGGTTGCAAAGCTTATTGAGCGTACGGTTGAGCCTTGTAAAAAAGCCCTAAAAGATGCTGGAATTGCTGCAGGCGAGATTGATGAAGTCATTCTTGTTGGTGGTATGACACGTATGCCAAAAGTTTTCGAAACAGTAAAAGAATTCTTCGGACGTGAGCCGCATCGCGGTGTAAACCCTGATGAAGTTGTGGCCATTGGTGCCGCAATTCAAGGGGGTGTTTTGTCTGGTGACGTTAAAGACGTTCTTTTGCTAGATGTAACGCCTTTATCTTTAGGCATTGAGACTTTGGGTGGTGTGTTTACACGTTTGATTGACCGCAACACAACGATCCCAACAAAGAAAAGCCAAGTTTTCTCAACAGCTGAAGATAATCAGTCTGCTGTGACGATTCGGGTTTCTCAAGGTGAGCGTGAAATGGCTGCGGATAA
Source organism: uncultured Alphaproteobacteria bacterium (assembly GCA_964350415.1). Taxonomy (GTDB): domain Bacteria; phylum Pseudomonadota; class Alphaproteobacteria; order CAYGJW01; family CAYGJW01; genus CAYGJW01. The sequence continues at coordinate 4,123 of CAYGJW010000062.1, read as the reverse complement.
TAAGCTACTTGGTCAGTTTGACCTTGTGGGTATTGCTCCTGCACCGCGCGGTATGCCTCAGGTTGAGGTAACGTTCGATATTGATGCAAACGGTATTGTTGATGTCTCTGCGAAAGACAAGGCAACTGGAAAAGAGCAACAAATTAAGATCCAGGCTTCTGGTGGACTTAGCGATGAAGACATCGAAAAGATGGTAAAAGACGCTGAAGCACATGCTGAAGAAGATAAAAAGCGTAAAGAAGTTGTTGAAACGCGTAATCAAGCTGAAGCGCTGGTTGCCAGCGCAGAAAAAAGCCTGTCTGAGCATGGGGATAAAGTTTCTGCGGAAGATAAATCTGCGATTGAAGCTGCAATTAAAGAGCTAAGCGAACTAAAAGAAAGCGATGATGTTGAAGCAATCAAAGCAAAAATCGAAGCTTTGAATCAAGCGTCTATGAAGCTTGGTGAGGCGATGTACAAGGCTCAACAAGAAGGTGAAGCATCCGCTGAAGCCCCAGAAGCTGCGGCAGAAACAGCCGAAGGCGACGACAAGGTTGTTGAAGCTGAATTTGAAGAAGTAGACGAATCAGATAACTCTAAATCTGCGTCATAATAAGAACAAAAACGGGTCCGAGTAATCGGGCCCTTTTTTTTGAATAGAAATACGATATGAAAAAAGATTATTACGAGCTTCTCGGTGCTGATCGATCTGCATCCACCGATGAATTAAAAAAGGCTTACCGCAAACTTGCAATGAAATATCACCCTGATCGTAATCAAGGGGATAAGGTTGCTGAGCAAAAGTTTAAAGAAATTAGCGAAGCTTATGATGTCTTAAAGGATACACAGCGCCGGGCGGCTTATGATCAGTACGGTCATGCTGCTTTTGAAGGTGGTATGGGCGGCGGAGCTGGAGCACGCTCTGGTGGATTTGACTTTTCCGGTGGTGGTTTTGCCGATATTTTCGACGAAATGTTTGGTGATGCCATGGGCATGCGCGGTGGCGGTCACTCGCAAGGCGTCAGAGGTCATGATTTACGGTTTAATTTGGAAATCAGCCTTGAAGATGCTTTTGATGGCAAGCAAACAACGATTCGTGTGCCAACACAAATTTTATGCGATAGCTGTGATGGTTCTGGTGCAAAAACAAAGAAAGATATTGTTGATTGTCCAACCTGTAGTGGACGCGGTAAAGTTCGCATGCAGCAAGGGTTTTTCACTTTAGAGCGCACATGTGGTGCCTGTCACGGACAGGGTAAAAGCATCAAAAATCTGTGTAAGGGTTGTTCGGGTGAAGGGCGTATACGTCACGACGAAACATTATCCGTTTCCATTCCTGCTGGGATTGAAGCAAGCACGCAAATCCGCCTTACAGGTAAGGGTGAAGCAGGGGAGATGGGTGGTCCTCCTGGGGATTTGTATATTTTTGTTACGATACAACCACATAAATTCTTCCGTCGGGAAGGGGCACATCTTTATTGCCGTGTGCCGATTACCATGAAAATGGCGGCTTTGGGCTGTGACGTTGAAGTGCCAACGATTAACCGTAAAAAGGCTCGGGTTGCAATTCCTGAAGGCACCCAAAGCGGGAGCCAGTTTAAGCTGCGCGGTAAGGGCATGAAGGTGATGAATCACCATGCTCATGGCGACATGTATGTTGAAATTGCCGTAGAAACACCGGTTAATTTATCGGATAAGCAAAAAGAACTTTTAAAAGAGTTTGAAGAATGTGATAACGAAGGAAAGTCATCACCCGAATCAAAGGGCTTTTTTGATCGCATTGTAAAGCTTTGGGATGACATAAAAGAAGCTTGAAAGGGATACCTGAATGGGGCTCAACGTTAGTGTGCTTGGTGTAAGTGGTCGGATGGGCACGCTGGTTGCCGAAGTCGCCCTGGATAACCCGGATTGCACGCTGGTTGCAGCAACAGTCCGCCCTGGTGGCGGCTATGAGGGTAAAACCGTTGGTCAGGTTATAGGAAGACCAGAAATCACCCTTCCTGCGCTAACAGAGCCTTCTGAGGCCTTTAAAGGCGCTGACGTTGTGATTGACTTTACCTGTGCGGGCGCTTTCAGGCACTACCTGGACTGTGCCGTTACTACCAAAACACCGATGCTGGTTGGTACGACAGGCTTAAGCCCTGATGATCACGCTGCAATGCAGGACGCTGCACAGCATATTCCTTTTCTTTATGCACCCAATACAAGTTTGATTGCTAATACCCTTCGGGCGCTTTCTGCAAAGGCTGCAACCATCCTCAATGACGGTTTTGATGCGGAGATTTTTGAGGTACATCATCGCGGAAAAGTTGATGCGCCCTCGGGACTCGCGACAATTGTTGGTCGTGATATTGCAGCGGCGCGCGGCGTGAAATTCGAAGACGTTGCTGTCATGCCAGACAAAAGATCCGGCCGTACAGGCCCAAGAAAACCAGGCGATATCGGCTATTCTGTAATGCGCGGCGGTACGATTGCTGGTGAACATACAGTGGTTTTCGCAGGGGACGAGGAACGCTTTGAATTGACCGTCCGCACCAATAACCGCAAGGTCTATGCAACCGGGGCAGTAAAGGCGGCTCAGTGGTTGGTACAGCAGCCAAATGGCCTGTATGATATGCTTGATGTGCTTGGTCTTAAAGACTGCTAAGGGAGCGATAAATTCCATGTCAGAATCTGAATCACAATCTCAGTCTTCTCCAGAATCCAGCGACTCCAAACCACAAATTGACTTTGGTTTTAAATCCGTTGCTTGGAACGAAAAAGCCTCGATGGTGCGGGGTGTTTTTGACCGGGTTGCCGCGCGCTATGACCTGATGAATGACCTGATCAGTCTTGGGTTGCACAGGCTTTGGAAGCGGGAGATTGTCGCCTCTTTGAATCTGAAATCCGGTATGAATATCATGGACTTAGCCGGCGGTACGGGCGATATTATGCGCCTGATTATCCGGGAATCGGAACGCCTAAACTTAGATCTGAATAGCATGCAGTTTATGATCGCTGATATCAACGCTGCGATGATGGAAGTGGGCCGTGGGCGCTTGATTGACGATGGCATTCTAACGCCCATTCAATGGCTGTGCGGCGATGCAGAAGCGTTACCAGTTTGTGATAATCAGTTTGATATTGTGATGATCAGTTTCGGGCTTAGAAATGTTACGGATCGGCCAAAAGCTTTGGCTGAGATATACCGAGTCTTAAAGCCTGGTGGGCAGTTCGTATGCCTGGAAATGAGCACTTTTCAAGGCCCGAAACCATTGAAAAGTCTTTATGAAAAGTACCTTTTAAAAGGGTTACCTTTTATGGGGAAAATGGTTTCTCGGGACGCAGAATCGTACCGCTATTTGGGGGAAAGTGTTCTTAAATTTCCGGAGCAAGATGCCCTGAAAGAAATGATTGTATCTGCAGGATTTGCACAAGCCCGATACCACAATTATTTGAAGGGTGTTGTTGCCGTTCACCGTGGTTTTAAGCTGTAAAACTTAGCACAGAAAAGCGCCCTTAATTTCCTTCACTCAGCCCAATTGTTTTAACGATATCAATGACTTTCTTTCGAAGGTCTGGGTTGGTGATGCGATAGTAATTGCGGAGGAGTTCAAGGGTTTCTTTCTTATTCAGAACATCATTTTGGAAACCTGGACTATCTTCAAAAGCTTCAACACTTTTTTCAGCACTTAGTCCTTCAAAAAAATAGTGCACAGGAACATTCAAAATATGGCTGATTTCGTGAAGTTTGCTGGCGCTGACGCGGTTTTTACCCTTCTCATATTTTTGCACTTGCTGAAACGAAACGTTAATCGATTCCCCCAGCTTTTCCTGGCTTAATCCCATGATATTACGGCGTAAATGTAGCTTTTTTCCGATATGAATATCGATATCTTTTTCGCCCTTTTTGGGTGCAGGTTTGCTAAGAGGAATGCTCATAAATTATGTCCTGTTTTCAACAACTTCTGTTTATAGTTTAACGGTTTTTGAAAAATAAACAAACTGAATTATCATCCTCGGTAAACAAAAAAATAGCAGGATTCCAAGCATAAACCATCGATTTTTAAGGGCGTTTAAAGGGGGTTTTGAGTGCGTTTTTGGGAGTTTTGTATCAAAAAAACCGGCTTTTTGCTGCTGTATATTTTTAAGCACCCGTCCATAA
>CAYGJW010000061.1:0-8059 GCA_964350415.1 uncultured Alphaproteobacteria bacterium | reverse complement strand
AGGTAAGGCAAGATGATTTCAGAGCTTTCAAAAACAGGGCATTCATCTACTGTACCTTCATGGGCAAGTTGGTAGCGATTAACGACGCTTAGATCGATATCTTTTGCCTCAAAAAGATTCTCTTTCCCAAGGATGCAAAGAACAAATTCAGCAAGCTGTTTGTAGGCCTGATCTCTATCGACAATACCGAACTTTGGATTACAGTCTTTTATTCTAAAGCTTTGGTTAATTGTCTTTTCACCCATTAAAAATTCAAATCTTAGCAGGATACTGCCAGGGCTTTCTTCTTCTTGATGTAAGCGAATGATGCCTTGTTCAATAAGTCGCTTTCTCGTTGCCTCATTATCGAGTTTAAGTGCTTCAATTTCAGGATGCTCGTGCAGGGCATTATCATAGTCTTGTGTAGAGAGATTGTAGGTTAAATTATTGACTTTAACTGCAACATTTTCATTTAGGTTTAGAGAGTGTAATAATCCTTCTAGTAAATTAGATGCAGTTTGTGTGCGTTCATCTTTTGTTGCTGTTGGCATATAGATGCCGGGATTTTCATGAGGAATTTCTATGACACGATCAAGATGCAGGCAATCATAGTGGACCCCGCCCATGCCTGCACCATTATTTAGAACATGTAGTGTAGGATGCCGGGTTGTATTCTGATTTAAATTAAAGTGGTTAGGTACGATTCCTCCAGCATTATCACTTTGCCATATGATGTAATTAAAATTTCTTATCAGTGCTAAAGCATCAGGACAACCTGTTTCAGCTTCATTTATATCGAGTGTCCCAGGAATACGGTTTGAAGGGGTTCGTAACCATTCATCTTGCCTTATATAAAAATAATCAAGGTATAAGCGAACATCTTTTGCCGTTATGATTGCGTCGTTTGCAAGATCTTTATAACGCCTAACATCAGGTGCGCATAGTCGAACAACCTCAGGATTTTTAAGATTCTTTTTAATAACGTTTATAAAAGTTTTTCTTGAACTTTGATCGCCATAGGGTGCTTTCGCGCGTTTTAGGCACATATCAAATGACCTAAAGCCGCAAGCGCCATCGCCTATACGCTTGTCTAGTGTGAAATTATAACGAAGGCCATTATAATATCCTACAAGTTTAGCTGGTCCTAATTTCTTGGGTTTTGCGGAATTATTAGCGAGAGAACATATGAAGCGAGCCTGTTTATTATCTTTTAGGCGAAGGTCAAAACACTTTTTTGGATGAGGTTTAATGATAATATCTCCAGCTTGGAGCGCGCGTGTAGCTGCCTGTAGCAGGATCGCTTTGGATAAAGGTTGGCCGCTCTTAGAAGTATGTTTTATAATTGCTTCATGAAATGGCTGAAAAGTTTTTGTGTCCGCATAGGTTTGCAGGATATAGTTTTTCCCCTTTGCTTGAAATATGCGTTGTAAGTTTGTTTCAGGGTTATTAAAGAGTCTATCAAGAACGCATAAGAGTTTAGTCGATTCCTGAGTACTGAGTGACACCTTAACAGGCGAAAGCAATGTTGTTTCTGTCTGTTTTTCAGATTTTAAAGTCTTTGCTTCAGGGGCAACAATAGGATCTGCTTCAGGAGCAACAGTAGGATCTATTTCAGGAACAACAGTAGGATCTATTTCAGGAACAACAGTAGGATCTATTTCAGGAACAACAGTAGGATCTATTTCAGGAACAACAGCAGGATGATATTCAGGATCATTTCTGAGCTTATTTATGAGATAGCGCGTTGCTGCATCTAGATCAAGCAAACCACAACCGTAGCGCTTAGCATCCCCAACTGCTCGTGCTGTGCTGCAGATAATTTCTGTCGCTTCTTCTGCTGTTAGGCTTGGGTCAAGCTGGAATAAAACGGCATAAGCTGCAGAGACGAGAGGGGCGCACCCTGACGTTGCACCATTCTTACTGGGGACAACAATAAAACGCTGTTGCATTGCTTCTAAAGGGCCAGCCCAGTTGCTTTTTCCAAGATATTCTTGATTGTTACATTTTTTCCCAGCTTTATAGTAGTTTTGCTCTTTAATAGGCTTGTCAGTGTATGCACCGACGCATAGGAGTCTATTGTTAAAACCAATATGGTCGCATGCTAAAGCACCTGGGTCATTTGGCCCTTGCTGCATCATTGCATTGCCGGCAATTGCAACAACAGCAATACCCGCATCTGTTAGGGTTGCGATAAACTGAGCAATTGGATTGAAGCCTGTCTGTTGATTTCGTAAATTTTTAATTGGATTATTTAAGTACCAAGCTGACCCTACAGTGCCGACACTTAGGTTTACAACCTTTGCATTATTATCGATCAGACGTTGGGCTGCATCTGGATAAAAATTGTCGATATCATTGTAGTCAACAGAACGAAATCGATACTCTTTTTTATTACCATCAATAAAGGCTTTGATCGTTAGGTCACTTTCAAATCCAAAAGACTTAGCAGGTAGATTAACTTCATAATCAGCAACATATTTATCAGCGATATCAACAAACTTTTTCCCACTACGTTTTTGTATAATGAAGCGCTTTCCCTGGATGCGGATCGCATAAATATTGGAACCAAATGCCAGTCCTGCGGGGCCAGCGAATACGTTTGCAACACCATCGCCGTGGGTTGCAATATCATTTTCCCAGACCTGGCTAATGTCTTTTTCTTTATCTTGTTCCATGCCGATGCCAAGCACCGAATTAGAAATATAATCGTAACCACCAAGATACCTTGGACCAAATTTATGTGCCTTTCTTATTCCATAATCCGCAATACCAGCAGTGATATTATAACCGTTAAGTGCTTGGCCGTTATCAGCTGGATTACGTGCCCATGCTGCAGAAGCACCAATAGGCCAAAGTGAGCTTTGCTTATATCTTGCATTTAATTTTTCAAAATGTGCGCGATCGTGTTTTATTGGATTTAAGATAAAAGTGAATTTGGAAGGTTTATCTGAAGTTTTAAAGTGGAGTGTATAGCAATGAGCTTTTTTAGTGCATTCATAGTGCATTGTTGTGAAGGCTTTGCTTGCAAATTTGCTTGTGCCCTTTGCAGCATTGATTGCTGCCTTTAAAGTCTCAAGTTCATCTCCAGCTTTAATAGACAGATGAAAATCATCGTAGGTTGAAGTAAAGCTAACTGCACCATATTGACGACACTCAGATTTAGGTAGATTGCTTCTCAGAGAGACGGGGAGAATATTACGTGCTTTTAATGAATTTAAAACATAAGCGAGGTCTTTTGCCGTTTTAATAGGGCTATCATTAGCTTGTAACTGCGCACCTGTAATTATGAAAAAAGATGTAATAAGTGCAAATGTCCACAGCTTCCCTAATAACTTGGTAATTCTTAAATACTTCATAGTAACCCTCCGGTACTGTCTAATGTTTGTGTTTGGTGATTATACCTACTGATACTGTACAAGTCAACAATATGTATATAAAGTGTAAGAATGTAAAAAAAGGGTACTGCTTTAATGCATTACCCTTTTAAGATGAGGTGTTATGCTGCTGGACTTATTTGCCTTAGCTTTGAATTGCCCTACAGCTTTGCTTTTGGCTTATTGTAATCTCGATTAGCCATGATTTGGCGCATTTTTTCTGGGGAAACAACAGGAGCTTGAATTTCAACTTCGCCTGCTTTTTCAAATTTAAGCGTGATTCGAATGACACCATCTAAAAGTTTTTGGTCCTTTAGATATTCAGGCTTAAGTCCCATCAGCATTATATGTAAACCATGCGGCTTCAGGCTGATGGTTTCAGTTGTTGGAATATCAATGGATGGAATTTGACGCATACGTGCAATACCATTTTCCATAAGATGCGTATGAATCTCAGTTTTATTGGATGCATTGGAATGGGCAGAAATCAATTTGTCGCCAGTATTTCCGCCTTGGATGTTAATGTCCATGTAAGCTGCGGTATTAACGCTAGCGCTGGTCCTTACCCAAACGTTAGAAATAAGAACATTCCCAACTGTATAGCGCTTGTTTGCAGCCTCTGCTGCATGAGGGAGCGCAAACGCGTTAATGAGTAAAAGTGCACCAAGTAGTGTTTTTTTCATGAAGGGTCTCCATATATTTTATTACTTATGTTATCGTTGTTGCCGATGATGACAAGCCGGCATGTCTTTGTATAGCGGTATTTATTAAATTGTGAGTTTTAGTATGAAAAAATATGTTGTTGTAGCACTTTATAAGTTTGTTGATTTTCCAGATTTTAAAACATTTCAAGGGCCTCTGAAACGTGCGTGCCATAAAGCGGGCATAAAAGGAACACTTTTGCTTGCGCACGAAGGAATCAACGGTACAATCGCAGGAACACGTGAAGGCATTGATCAAGCGCTTGATTATCTGCGTCGTGACGCGCGATTTGCTGACATTGACCTGAATGAGTCTCATACTGATATTCTGCCGTTCTACCGCATGAAGGTTCGGCTTAAGAAAGAAATCGTACGTCTTGGCATTGAGGGGGTCAGCCCGATTCATAAGGTTGGACAATATCTTAACCCACAAGAATGGGATGCATTGCTTGAAGATCCTGAGGTTGTGGTGATTGATACCCGCAATGATTATGAATATGAGATTGGTACATTCAAAGGGGCTGTAAACCCTGACACACAAACATTCCGTGAATTTCCTGAATACGTAGAAAAGAACCTAGATCCTAAAAAAAATAAAAAAGTTGCGATGTTCTGTACTGGCGGTATTCGTTGCGAAAAATCAACGTCCTACATGCTGGAACAAGGATATGATGAGGTTTATCATTTAAAGGGCGGTATCCTGAAGTACTTGGAAGAAACACCTGCTGAAAAAAGTAAATGGGAAGGTGAGTGCTTTGTTTTTGATAACCGCGTCGCTGTAACCCATGGCGTAGAACAAGGGACGTATGACCAATGCCATGCCTGCAGATACCCCATTACCGAATCAGATAAGCAGTCTGAACAGTATGAGAAGGGTGTCTCGTGCCCGCGCTGCCATAGCAAAACAACAGCGCAAAAAAAAGAAAGCTTCCGTAGTCGCCAAAAGCAGGTGGAGCTTGCTAAGGCAAGAGGTGAGGCGCACATTGGAGCGCCTCAGGTAAAGGTTTAGTCTTTGGAGTTATGCTTATAACAAAAGCAGTCGATCGTATGGTCGTTAACCAGGCCGCACGCCTGCATATAAGCATACATAATCGTTGGCCCAACAAAAGTCATGCCTCGTTTTTTAAGGTCTTTTGATAAGGCTTCGCTTTCTTTTGTAACTGTGGGGATTTCTTCGTGTGACGACCAGTGGTTTTGTATCGGGTTATGATTGACGAATGACCAGATATAGGTGCTGAAGCTGCCAAATTCTTTTTGGATGTTTAGGAAAGCTTTGGCATTTTTTCTGGCGCTGTAAACTTTTAGCTTATTACGAATGACCGCTGGATTTAAGAGTATTTCATCAAGATCCGCATCCGACATATTCGCGACTTTAATTGGATCAAAGTTTAAAAAGTGCGTGCGGTAGCCTTCACGTTTTTTAAGGATCGTTTCCCAATTAAGTCCAGCTTGCGCTCCTTCAAGGATCAACATCTCAAATAAATGCTGGTCGTCGTGATCAGGAACACCCCATTCTTTGTCATGGTATTCAATATAAAGTGGACTGTTTAAGTTCACCCAAGCGCAACGTTTTTTATCTGTTGTCATTTTATTAGTGCTTCGTGCGTTCAACCGATTGTACCGCGGGGATTGAACGTAAGAATCCCATGACTGAGTGAAGGTGATCTGTATCAACCACTTCGACATCAAGAAGAATTTCGAAAAAATCTTGGGTTCGGTTTACAAACTTAAGATTTGAAATATTAATTTCATGTTTTCCAATTGATGAGGTTAGCATGCCAAGGGCACCGGGTTGATTGATGATAACAATATGAAAACGTGCAATGTATTTGACGACTTCGTCTTGTCCGTTGTCTTCCCAGGAAACATCAAGCCAGCGTTCGGGGGATTTTTTAAATTGTTCGAGGTTTTCACAGTCCTCTGTATGGATTGTGACGCCGCGTCCTGTTGCAACAATTCCAACGATAGCGTCCCCAGGGAGTGGATGGCAGCAACGGGCATAATGGATCGCCATGCCAGGAATAAGCCCATGGATTGGAATTGCATGGCGAAATTTCTTGCTTGGTCTTTTATCAATAACCGAGGCTGCTAATTGCTCTTCTGATGTTTTTGCATCAACTTTATCGGTGAGAACATCGACAATATGTTGAAAACTAATTTGGCCTTCACCTGCTTTAATGAAAATTTCATCGACAGTATCGGCGTTAAAGCTTTTAAGATGGTTTGTGAGCTCTTTTTCAACGTACTTTTTATCGATTGTTTTAAAGGCTTTGTTAATAATTGTTTTACCAAGCTTAAGGAACTGATCTCGTTGCTCGTTACGAACAAAACGCCGAATCGCCGCTTTGGCTTTGCCGGTGACAACAAACTGTTCCCAAGAAGGCGAGGGTTGTTGGTTGTTCGAGGTGATAATATCGATCTGGTCGCCGTTTCTAAGCTTGGTTCTTAAGGGAAGCAGGCGTCCATTGATGCGCGCACCAATACATCTGTTGCCAATCTCAGAGTGGACTGCATAAGCAAAATCAACAGGGGTAGACCCTTGAGGGAGAGGGGTGAGATCTCCTTTAGGGCTGAAGCAAAAAACCTGATCGGAGTACATTTCAAGTTTTGTATGCTCTAAGAATTCTTGGGGATTATCGGCATTATCAAGAATATCGAGTAGTTCACGTATCCATTTGAAGCGCTTGCCGCTTGTTTTCAGATACTGCTGATCTGTTGAGGCACTTTCACTATGTTTATAAACCCAGTGGGCCGCAACACCCCATTCATTAATTTCATGCATCTGCTGGGTACGAATCTGGACTTCAATCCGCTGCTTCTTCGGGCCAATAAGTCCCGTATGGATTGAGCTATAACCATTTGGTTTTGCCGTACTAATATAATCTTTAAAACGCCCAGGCAGGACAGTATATGTAGAATGCAAGATTCCAAGAGCTTTATAACAGTCGCCAATATCATCAACAACAATGCGGAAGGCCATGATGTCCCCCAGCTGCTCAAACGCCAGATTATAGCGCTGCATTTTTCGCCAAATAGAGTAAGGAGTTTTTTGACGTCCATTAATTTTTGCTTTGATGCCATCTTTTTCGAGCGTATCTGAAAGTTCTTTGATCACTTCGGGAATTAGAATTTCAGTATCTTCTTTTTGTAAAAATCGTAGACGGCGAATAATGGACTCGTAAGCTTCACCGTTAATTTGTATAAAAGAAAGTTCTTCAAGTTCATTTTTAAATTCGTGAACACCAATGCGCTCCGCAAGGGGCACGTAGATTTCTAGGGTCTCGATTGCAATGCGTTTGCGTTTTTCTTCTTTACTGACAAAGTTAATTGTCCGCATGTTGTGCAACCGATCAGCCAACTTTACAAGGAGCACGCGGATGTCATCGGACATTGCGAGAAAAAGTTTTCGAAAATTTTCTGCTTGTTGGGTGTGAACGGTCTGTAATTTAATCTTATCGAGCTTTGTGACACCATCAACAAGCTTAGCAATCTCATCACCAAAAAGATCACGAATTTCTGATATCGTTGCCTCAGTATCTTCAACCGTATCATGCAAAAGGGCGGTTACAATTGAAGCTGTATCCAATTTCAGTGAGGTAAGAATATTGGCCACTTCAAGAGGATGAGAGAAATAGGGATCGCCGGAAGCCCGCTTTTGCAAGCGGTGTGCCTTCATTGCATAGACGTAGGCCCTGTTGAGTGCATCCTCATCAGCATTTGGATCATAGGCCTTAACTTTTTCAACGAGTTCGTACTGGCGAATCATATTTTTATCAGGATTTGGTGTTTTGCTATTTCAGATCTTTAGGTTGAAAATTAGACTAACGGATTGTTGTATTCTTGGCTAGAATCTTCTTTAATAATTAATGGACTATTCATTTTAGTTTTTTTTTGGTATGATCTGCAGGTTTTCGTCCTTAGGAGTTTATTAGATGGCAAGAGTTACAGTAGAAGATTGTATTGATGCAGTTCCAAATCGTTTTGACCTTGTGGTTTTATCTGCAC
>CAYGJW010000060.1:0-8132 GCA_964350415.1 uncultured Alphaproteobacteria bacterium | reverse complement strand
CCACCAGCAAAATAAAGCAGTTGCATCGAGTCGGCCATTTACGTCATCCCAAATTATTCTGATAAAACCATGCTAATGGAATTATACCGGGCATGCAAACATCGCAAATGCATGGGAAGTGATGCTGCGCAGCATATCTGGGTATTTTCAACGATTTAAGCTTGATACTATAGACTGTATAGCTGATATATGGAAATGGGAGAGAAAATGGTAAAAGTAATTGAATGACTGGGGTTTTTAAGAAATACGCAGTGTGTTGCTAAAAAAAGAGGGAGAGGGAACCATAACGGCTGCCTCCCCCTAAGGTATTATCATTAATATCTGGGCCTTAAAGACTAAGCTTGGTAGTTTGTGATATAGTCTTGAATCCAGCGAATGTAGAGAGGTTTAGATCCATATTCATCCTTATACTCAAGTATGGTCTGACCATTTCTGTCAGGCAGAAGAATTTGTTCTCGCGTTAGTCTACCGTCTGTAATTAAAGCCCTTAAGTCGTTTTCGAATTCATCACCTCGTCCGGCTGTTAGGTGCAAAACGTTATCACCTGCATTGTTCGTGCGCAGAATATGCTCTGCTGTTATGCGATCAATACATAATAACGTTTTGATACAAGAATTCCAGCTGCCTCTTGCTTCTTGGATGCTGCGATGAAAGCTTGTGCAGCCTTTTTCATCGGTATCTAAGATGATCTCTGCAGTTAAGCGCTCTGCGAGCAATAAAATCACACAGTCATTATTTACTGTGAGCGCAGCACTCCATGCTGACTGGCCCTTATTGTCCTTCTGAATAATATCCTCTGCCGTATAAGCGCCGATTTCCAGCAATGCTTTCAAACAGTCATAATCAGCACAAGTCTCTACCGCATAATGCAGAAGTATTTGGCCTTTTTCATTTTGTACCTTTAGATCTTCTGGCAATAGCTCACAGGTCTTAACGAGTATTTTGAGCTGTTTTTCATTAAGTTTAGAAGCGAGCTTATAAATAAGAGGGGTACCATTAGCATCTGTTTGCAGAAGGTATTGGCGCTTAATTTTCCCGTATTTTAGTAGAGATCTGAACGTTTTAGTTGGTTTATCCCAATTACTTAGCTTTAGCGCACATTCAAGAGCGGTCTTGCCTTCATCATCTGTTTGTAAAATTTCTTCGGGCGTTGCTTGCGTACTTTTAATCAGTTGTTTCATTGTTTTTTGACAGTACCCTGTTCGAAGACGATGAAATACAGTTTGCCCAGATTCATCAGTTTCTAGAATCTGTACGCGAGTGAAGGGCCTTACCGCATTAAATAGATCAAATGATCGTTGACTCGAATTGTTCTTTACACTTTGATAGAAAGGCATACTACGCTGCTCGATGTTTTCAAGATCTGCACAAGTAATTCCATATTTTTCTAAAACGAAGCTGATTGTTTTAGGTGAAGAGTGTCTCGCTAAATAATGCAGATAGGTAGAATTTTGATCATCAAGCGCCATAAAGTCATCCTTGGTGATGCCGAACATTAAAATGAATTTTCCTAGCTGATTAACTTTGCATTCACTGAGGAATTGAGAAAAAATAGAAGCTTGATAATGGGCTTGTACAAAAATATGCTGCTTTGTTATCTTTATATTTTCAATGCACCATTCAATGATTTCTAAATATTTTTCATTGTAACTAATTGATCCGATTATTGCGGGGAGAAGTTCATGGCTTGAGAACTGATAATGTTTAATTAGCATTTCAGCAGTTTTAAACGCTTGATTTCTAAGGGCACCGGAAAATAAATTGCTTATACCATGATAAGATTGGATAGACGCATCTGAGTCATCGTTAAATAAGTCAGTATCATTACTGGAGTCACTTGATGTTTTTGTTTCTGGGAGTATACCAAGGATTTCATAACGGGTATATTCCCCAAGTTCAATGAGAAGCTTTGTGGTATCCACATGATCTTTTGAGATTGCAATTTCAATTGCAGATGAATCAAATACAGATTTCCTAATGTCTTTTGAAGTCAGGTTTCCCATGTTTGCCAAAGCTTGAATCGTTTTTACGGCTCCTGTTTCTACAACGTTTAAGAACAAAGAATTATTCTGGTATGAATGGTTTTTTATAATTCGGCGCTTGGTTAATCGTACGCCTTCAATGTTTATGAGGGCTTCAAAGCATTCATAATTTCCACTCTTTGCCGCGTATATAAGAGGGGATTCATCACCATTTTTGTGCAAAATATCTTTTGAGGATAGCTTGGTAAATTCTATGATTGTTTTGAGACACGCCAAATCACCATTACTTGTAGCAATATCTAAAATCGTCTCTTTTTCATCATCTATATAACCTATTTTCATGATAAATTTACGTTTGAGCTTGTATGTTTTTATGAAAAACTCCAGCGCTGCAGCTTTACCAGATCTCACACACTTATGTAGAATTGTTTCATCATCATAACTGCGATAATTGATAATTTGTTTACGGCTAATCCCCCAAGTATCAATGATATGTTGTATAACTTTTACGCTCCCATGTTTTACCGCAAAAATAAGTGGGTGCTCAGGATCTTCGGCCAGATTATTGAGTTCTAGTTTGCCAAGTTGATGCAGTGCTGTAATAGACTTACAAGATTTGGCTTTAATTGCTGTATCTAGGGCTGTTTTTTTCGCTAAGTTCGGTGCATTAAGCAGCTCTGGCGTATGCGGGTAACTGACAAGTAGCTGTTTGACTTGTGCGATGTCCTTTGCCTTGATGGCAGCGCAAAGATCTTCAATAAGTTGAACGTCTTGCATAGGCTTTTCAAGGGCAGGCGGGATTGCATCAGGGTGATCCTTGAAGGCTTTATAAAGCTTATGGCGTATCTGCAGATCTTCAAGCGGAAGCTTTGAAACCCAGCTATTAAACAGCGGGTAGAATATGATTAATTTATTTTTAAGAATGTAGCCGATATACTTAGGAAGTTTTTCTGAGCTATAAAGATTTCCAGAAAACAGGGCTGCCGATTGTTGCTTGGCTGGTAGGTGCTCTTGTTTTTTAAGCCATTTTAACGGTTTATGGTAAAAGAAGAAATTGCTGAGTAAGCCAGGGGTGCTGGAACCTGCTGTTTCAGCTTCTTCAAATGCTTTTTCAGTCCATTTTTTACGGCTCTTTTTTTCTGAATATTCAATGAAAAAGTGACCATCGTCAAAATGATAGTCGAAAATGGAATCATCATTACAAGAAAAGTTAATAACGAGATCTGTATCTTTTTTAATTTTTGTTTTACCATCGACAGACCATTCCCAGGTTTTTTCTTTGTTTGAAAAAAGCTTCATCATTTGTGTGAATGTCTTTGCAGATTTTTCTTCTGTCTTTTTATTGCTTTTTGCAATGTCAGCAATTTTTTTAGACGTTATAAGGTGGGTCAATACATGAATTGTATTGCTAATTCCTGAGCCCATTTCGCATGCGGGATGGTCAAACCCAGCTGGGGTTTTAAGATACTTAACCCCTGCTAGGTTGCAGATAATATCAGACCAGTCATTGATGCTTTGGTCAGAATGCTGCGAAGACGGTGTTGGGTATTCCTGGTAATAATCAATAACTTTTTGCGAAAGCTTCCCTTTTTTCTTTTGAATATTTATGGCTAATTTGTTGATGTCAAAGGTTTGGTTTGTCGCATCATAGCAAAAAATATTAAAGAAATTCCGAATGGTATTGGCGCCGCAGTTTGGATACTCCTTACCTTTAAAAGTTGCGGTCGTAAAACTGCTTAGAGGCGGGTAAGTATTTTCATAAACCCACCAGCCGTAACCCGTGAAAGCTGTAAGCTCTGGGTTTGAAAAAATAGTTTGTGTGGCCGCTTCTGGGTTTTCTTTAAACTGTGTTGCAAGTTCGAAATAGGCTTTCTTGCTAAAAGGCGTTTCTTCTGATGCGTATCCTAGGGCGCAAATATCTGCACCAAGGGCGCTGAGAAGCGCTTGCTGGTCATTATCATTACTGGATTTTTTCCAGAAATAAGCGAGCAGCGCCTGTTCAACCGTGTGCTCTGGATACAGGTCAGAATCTTGAGACTCGGTAAGGGCGCGCGTTAAAATGCGGCTGAAAAGCATGATCTTTTTACATTTTTTTGAGTCCAAACGTGATGCGATGGATTGACGGATGAGCTTCTGTTTGGCTTCGCCCTCAGGCTTGTTTTTAAATCCAGCAATAATTGTTGTATAGGCCTTTGGGTTTAGCTGGCGATCAATCGCTTCAGCAAAAATAAGGACACTTTCTTCAGGGTCATCCAGCTGCACTTCTATAATTGTGCGAAGGACCGTTCCGATTAGTTCTGGGGGAAGGTCACGAACAAAATCTTGATGCAGCTGATTGGCGACAAAATTATGTCCATCAAAGGACGGAAATAGCCATTGGATCAGCGATGCCACGTGATCTTGGGGACAGTCGTTTTCAGGGCGTGTTTTATATTCAGGCGAAAAAACTTCTGGATTTTTTGGCCCATAAGCGCCATAAAAACGTAAATTTTTCAGGTAAGTATTTAAGGCAACAAAGCCGTATAAGGGGGCAGCCTGCTGTTGATATTCTGGCTTAATGCAAGAACCAGAGCCTTGAATGGCTTCGAAAGGAAGTTCAGCTTTTGCAAAACTAAAGCATAAAAAGGCAGCAAGAAATAATCTGTAGAGTTTATTCATTTTAAAAAATTACCGTGTTTAATTTGTGTTAAAATATTACCTGGACTAATAGGGTAATATTGTACAGCAACTTCGTTACCATGATCAAAGTATGGTGTCAATATTATTTATGTTTTTAGTAAAGGAAAGATTGTATTAATCGCCGTGATATTCTCTTGGCATGTAGTTAATTAATATTTCTGAGAGTAGATTCTTTAATTTCTTTGGGTTAATGTTAAGGTCTTTGAATCCAAGAGCTTTTTCTGAGGTAATGCTGTCGTCTTTGAGGGCTTTGATTTGATCGAGGGTAAGTGGTGGGTTCTTTAAAAAGCTGGTCATAACGGCGCCAAGCTTTGCAATGGGTGTTGGTAGAGAAAGTATAAAAGGATCGCGGTGGATACTTTTGGCCATGATTTCTATAATTTCTTTGAATGTATAGGTTTTATTGCCGCCTAGTTCATAGGTTTTGCCTTCGGTTTCCACATCAAGAAGGGCGTGAACAATGGCGTCAGCGACATCCCCGACGTAGACAGGTTGAAATTTTGTTTGGCCCGTGTTAACCAAAGGAACCATTCTAAATGTTTCAGCCATGGCAGCAAAGCGCGTCATAAACTGATCTTCAGCGCCATACATGACGCTGGGCTTGAAAATTGTTGCATTGGGATAGGCGTCTTGAATTGCTTTTGTGCCGGCTTGTTTGGTCTTGCCGTATTCGGAATGTGGGGTGTCCGTAGAGATCAGGCTACCCACATGAATCAGTCGTTTCACGCCTTTTGTAGAGCAGGTTTCCGCAATGTTCCGCGCGCCTTTTTCGTGCGCACTTTGATAACTGTTTTTTCCTGACTCATGTAAAATACCGACAAGGTTAATCGCATGGGTTGCACCCTGCAGGGCAGTCTCAACGCTTTCTTTTGAAGTAATATCGCAATAAATTCCTGTAATTTGCCCCACATCGCACAGGGGTTTCAGGTGCGCTATTTCATGTGGGCGCCTGCAAGCAATGACAATCTGAGCCCCTGTTTCAGCCAGTTTATTCACAACATACCGGCCTAAAAAACCATTGCCGCCAAATAAAGTTACACGCATTTTAGACATTCGTTGATCCTTTGAAGATTTTTGCCTCACTTATCCCTACCTTAAGTGTTACAATCGTTGCATGAGCTGTAAAGGCTAATCTTATTTGTTTGGGAATGGAGCCAATGACGATTTATTTTTATCAAAACGATCTACCTGATGATTTTTCTTATGAAGGTAAGACCAGTGTTGCCGTTGACTGCGAGGCGATGGGATTGCGTCACTTAAGTGATCGCTTATGTTTGCTACAGTTTTCCTTTGGCGATGGTGAGGCATACCTCGTGCAGTTTCAGCCTGGATGCTATGAGGCCCCTAACCTGAAAAAAATGCTGGAAGATGAAAGTGTTACGAAGATTTTCCATTTTGCACGCTTTGATTTGGCGGCTATTGAATGTTATCTCAATGTGATATGTTATCCGGTTTATTGCACGAAGATTGCCTCAAAATTGGTGCGTACTTATACGGACCGTCATGGTCTTAAAGATTTATGCCGGGAGCTGCTGGGGGTTGATATTTCAAAGAATCAACAGACTTCTGACTGGGGTGCGCAAGTGCTGTCTGAAGATCAGAAAAAATATGCTGCAAGCGATGTCCTATACCTGCATAAACTTAAGGAAAAGCTAGACGCAATGCTGGTCCGGGAGCACCGAGATGATCTTGCAGAATCGTGTTTTTCATTCCTACCAACTCGGGCAACTTTGGACCTTATGGGATGGGATGAGCGCGACATTTTCCAACACTAGAAGGCTGGTTGTAATAAGCCATGACGACCGAATTTAAACGCAGAAGTCTATGTAAGCGCACATTTTATTGCCTTGCGGTTATGGCGATCGTTGCGCCGTTTCTATGGTCTAGTTTTACAGGAAGTGGCAAAAGTATCGATCCAAATTTCGTACCACAGCTGCGGATTGAGGGCGGGATGGAAGTGAAAAACCCGCGCTTTTATTTGTCGTCTGAAAAAGGTTTTTCCCTGGTGGTTGCGGCAGAGCGTGCCCATGAAACGGTGGATCAAACTGGGCTTTTGGCCTTGGATAAACCGGTGGCTCGTTTTACGAATTTAGAGGGAAAAAAGGGTGTCGTTGAGGCAAATAAGGGGTATCTTGAGCAAGATAAAAAGTACGTAAAATTGCAAGGTGATATCGTGCTGAAACACTCGGATGGATTTGTCATTAGAACCTCAGCGGTCGAGATTGATATTGAAGCGCGCGCTATTTTAGGACTCGAACCCGTCGAGGGCGAAGGGCCTCAAGGCGCCTTCAAAGCACAAGGGGTTCGGATACTCGAAAACGGCAATAGAGTTATCTTATTCGGCGGATCAGAACTTACAGCCAAGGATGAATGAAATGCGATTAATTTATAAAGTAACGGTGATCTCGTTTGTGCTGTTCTTACACGCAGGCACATGTGCTGCCATAAGTGTGAAGGCAGACCATATTGAATGGCAACGGGAAGCCGGCCTGGTTACGGGATCTGGTAATGTAAGCTTTGAAGTGAAGGACCTGGTCATTAAGGCCGGGCGCTTTGTGGGACACCTGAAAAATGCCGACGGCAACTTGAATGATATCGAGCGTGTGAACTTTTACGAGAATATCGATCTAAGCAGCGCCCAAGGACGCCTTACAGCCAAGGAAGGCGTCTATTTTCGCGATAGGCAAGCCTTGGAGGTTTACGGCAAGCAGATTGCTTTTAAAGGTAAGGGCTTGGACCTGCAATGCAGTAAGCGCCTTAAATGGGACCAAGCTAAGAATATGGTGAATGCTGAAGGACAAGTGAAGGCTATTCGCGACGGTAACACGGTGTGTTCTGAAACGTTGACCATGCATCTGGGTACAGTAGCCAAGCCAGTCAACGATCAGCAGCTGCATTTGTCAGGCAATGTCGCGCTTGCAACAGAACAAGGTTATTTCAAGGGCGGTAAGGCCGTAATTGCAGCCAAAGGCGGCAGTCTGCAGCTTTCAGGCGGGGCAAAAAATAAGCGTGTGCAAGGGGTTCTATCTATGCCGGAAGCCAAAGGGAATAAGCCATGAGACTTGAAGCCCGCAACATAAGCAAAAGCTACAAAGAACGGCAGGTTTTAAATGATATTAACCTATCATTTTCCCTGGGCGAGGCGGTGGGAATCCTGGGGCCAAATGGTGCTGGAAAGACGACCTGTTTTTACACAATTACAGGGTTGATTTCACCGGATTCAGGCTCCATTATACTGGACAATCAAGAGATTACAGCGATGCCGATGTATGGTCGTGCGCGGTTGGGGATTGGTTATTTACCGCAAGAACCTTCCATTTTCCGCGGTCTAAATGTCGAAGATAACATCAGGGCTATGCTGGAAGTCGTTATAAAAAATAAGGACGAACAGAATGCCAAGCTGGAAGAGCTGCTGAGTGAGTTCTCACTGCTACCATTCCGCAAGCAAAGTGCCCAAGTGCTTTCAGGCGG
>CAYGJW010000059.1:0-8229 GCA_964350415.1 uncultured Alphaproteobacteria bacterium | reverse complement strand
ATTCTTTAAGGCAACGCGTATGGAAAAGTATGGGATACCCCAGAGATGAACATGGAAAACCTGTGTACGGTCGTGTTTTAGCATGTGGGGAGGGCGAATTTCTACGCGCCACAGCATCAACAGAAGAGCCTTCTGAAACGCCTGAAATCGACCTTTCACAATCAGACCTTGATAGCATATCGAACATATTCGAAGCGGCAGAACGTATACACAACATGGACCAAGCTTTAGCAAATCTTCAAATCTAAGAATAAAGCGCCCCCCAATCTTCTTTAGTTTGGGACAAACGAAACTAAAGAAGATTGACCTCGATGAATCAAGAGGACATAATTCATTCTATCAAACGATTAACATTTAATAAGGTTTTCCTCATGAAATATGCTTTTTTTGTTATTGCACTGCTTTTGGCAAGCTCAATCCAAGCCAATAAATTTGATAAGGTCACAGACGCAAACGAAGCCCTGCAGAAAGCCATAAATGGAGGGGAACATGCGGCAACCTGGTTTGCTCGTTCCGTTACCTTAACGCCTACCAAGTTTGATGATGAAAATGACGATAATAAAGAACGTTTTATTGAAGCCCAAAGGGGAAACCTTAAACTTCGCCAGGCCATCCACACCATCAGACATAATGACTTCTTTGACCAAACACTTTATGTCCTAGAGATTTTGAAAAAAAGCGGCTTTTTTGCCGCAATTGATTTGGATATTGACAAAGAAGATCTTCATATTCAATTCACGGACTTTTACAACGCAGATAATATTGAGATCCCCATTAAACTTAAGGGGCTTTCTTACACAACACGCCACTATGCGCTTATGCATCAAGCTCGAACTAAGAGCCAATTTTAAAAGAATTTAAAGATTTTAGAATAGTGTAAATTAAGACTTTTCTTATACAGCCACAGCATAGATCTAGCAATTTTTATCACGCCTAAAAAAACAACATAATTGTTGACTGTGTAGATACTATTGTGATAACAACAAACTCCTTTATGAAATAAAATGAATTTTCATAATAAAAACATGTATAACTAACATTAAAGTAGATAAATTATGAGAAAAATACATCACGTAATTGTTGCTATGTTCATACTTGCAACATCTCAGGCATCCGCAATTATTCCCAACAAAAAAAGTAACTTAACACATCTTAAAAAAGAGGCACAGAAAAGTAAATACGACGCTGTTTGTAAAATACTTTTAAGGGCCGATTTAAAGACTGGATCTGTCACCCTCGGCTCAGGCAGCGGTACATTCATATCAGACAGACATATTCTAACCGCAGCCCATGTTATGATGATTCCTAATTTTCCAAAGAAAACAGGAATTAAAAAATCCAATGTTTATTTCCAGGTTGTCACACACATCCAAGGAAAAAACGGCAAATTAAAAAAATCTAATCATAAGGTTAAATCTTACATCATTCACCCAAAATATAAGAAAGAGTCAAAAAAAGGCGTTGGCGTCTCAACCAAATATGATTTAGCGCTCATTAAACTTGAAAAACCGGTTAATTCTATCAGGCCTCTAGCACTTACAAATCACGTGAGCCAACCTATTTTTTCTAACTGTTATTCAGTTGGTTTTGGCAAAACCAAAAACTCTGAACAATCTTTATGTAAATATAAACACGCAGGTTTATCTCCAACTGTTCTTACAGAAAGAAACTTAGGCGTATTAACCAGTCTATGCCATTGTACTTCTTGCAAAAGAATACATAAAAAACATATTAATGCCACCAGGTATCGCAAGCATGCAAATAAAATAAAATCGATGGGAAAATCATTAATAAATAAATCTAAGAAAAAATGTGGTCGGGTTTGTTCCGGTGATAGTGGTGGTGCATTATTGGATGATGGCCAATTAATTGGCGTTACATCTGCAGGCGTTGGAATAAACAAAAGCAAAAAGCCAACAAAAAAAGAAATTAAACAACATCATAAGTTTATCAAAAAATATGGAAACGGCCTCCAACATTCTAGTTTTTTCTGCCCTGTATTCGACCTTAAAACAGGTAAACTGAGAAGTGACCTCACTCAGATGCTGCGAAGAATAGGTTTCAAACTAAAGACTTAAAAAAGATAATTTAGTACTATTCAGAAGGGAGGTTCGCCTCCCTTTTTTTTATGAAACTAAAATTAACACTACAATCGTCGATAAATCAAAACCAAAAAGTTAAAAATCTGTGATGAGTTTTAGGCAAAGTGCAATTGAATCCCGCAGCGTACCTAAGGGTACGTGAGGATATGAAATAAACTTTAACGACAAAATCACTCAGAGTTTTAACTTTTTAAGATCTCTTAAGACTTTCTTAAAACCTTACGCCCTACACTAATCTTAGATAACAAAGCGTAAGGAGAATATCATGAGTAAGACACAAAAAGTTGCATACATTATTGGACCGGACGGCCGTTATATTGACCGTGATTCACTCCCTACGCAGGCTTATAAGCGTTGGAGCTTGAATAATAAGGCGAATATCGTTTTTGCAATTGAAGCAGGGCTGATTACACCGAAGCATGCTTGTCATAAATATGAGGTGACACGGTCACAGCTTAAGGACTGGTATCAGCGTATTGAATATCAGTATGGAGACAAAGGCCGGGTCATTGGCATTCATAATGAAGCGTATAATCGAAATATTATTAAGGGAAAAACGGCTTAAAACAACAGATAATAAATGAAATGGCAATTGACATATCTAATAAATAGGAAAAAATTGCCGATTATTTAATGAAGTTTAAAATTTCTTCTGATAAACTCCAATGAAGTCAGTAATCATTGGAGTTTCTCTTAAACACCATGTCCCAACTTCTTCGCGCTTTAGGACCTGTTAGACTCGCCGCTATTGGTGGGATGGTCATTGTACTTTTCGCCTTTTTTACCTTTTTGACGGGACGTATCTCATCAAAAGATATGGCATTGCTTTATGCTGATCTCAATTTAGCAGACAGCAGCCAGATCGTTCAGCGCCTTGAATCGCAAAATATCCCCTATCGTTTAGAAGCAAATGGCTCACAAATTTGGGTCCCAGATGAGCATGTTGGCAAGCTACGCTTAACAATGGCAGAGGACGGACTTCCAAGCGGCGGGTCCGTTGGGTACGAGCTGTTTGATAAGGGCGAAAATTTTGGTACCAGTGCCTTTATGCAAAACCTGAACCATGTGCGCGCCCTTGAAGGTGAGCTGGCACGTACAATTGGGAGCATCCAGTCTGTTCGCGGGGCCAGGGTGCATATTGTTATGGCAAAGCGGGAGCCTTTTTCACGCGAGAAACCAAAGCCAAGCGCATCAATCATTCTTAATATGGGCACCGGCGGCCGTTTAAAACGTCCACAAATTTCTGCAATCCAGCATCTTGTTGCAGCAGCCATTCCTGGCCTCAAGCCTTCTCAGATCTCTATTATCGATAATCAAGGGTCACTTTTGGCGCGCGGAACAGATGATGAAGCGGGTGACGCATCTTATGCCCTGACCTCAAATCAAGAAGTTAAGCGTAATTTTGAACGCCGTATGAGCAAAACAGTCGAAGAGCTTCTGGAACGCTCTATTGGTATTGGCAAGGTCAGAGCTGAAATTTCAGCGGTACTGAATTTTGACCGTATCACAACCAGCAAAGAAATTTATGACCCTGATGGCCGTGTACTTCGTTCCAGCCAAGCGGTGGAAGAAAATAATGAAAGCAATGACAGCAGCAATAATGAAGCTGTCACCGTTCAGAATAATGTTCCAGATGCAAACAAAGAAAATGCCGGTGCAGGAGGAAACAACAGCAGCACCAAAGGAAATCGCACCGAGGAAACCTCAAACTATGAGATTAGCAAAACGATAGAAAGCCACTTAAAAGAAACTGGAAATATTAATAAGCTTTCTGTTGCGGTCATTATTGATGGTTCCTATACAGTGGCAGAAGACGGCACACAGACCTATCAAAAGCGCTCAGAAGAAGAAATCGACCTCTATACCAATCTTGTTAAAACAGCGGTTGGCTTCGATCAAAATCGCGGCGATACAATTGAGGTTGCAAACGTTCAGTTTGTTACGCCGCAACTTCCGACGGCTGATGAAGATAAAGGCCTTATGGATCTGTATGGTAAGGACTTTATACGGTTAGGCGAAAAAGCGATTCTGGGTATTTTAGGAATCCTTGTTCTTCTACTGATTGTCAGACCCTTGATGAATCGCTTTTTTGACCTCAGCAAAAGTGCGGCCCAACTCAGCTATGCAAATGCAGATGCTTCTGGTGGCGCCATCGATGGTCCTGGCGGCTATGACAGCTTACCGCCCTTACCTCCACAGCTGAATGATGGAAAAAGCGATACGAAGGATGATGATGGCAATGATGCGATCAATATGGAAAATGTCGAAGGAAAAGTTAAAGCTTCATCTGTCAACAAAGTAGCCAAACTCATAGAGTCCCACCCCAACGAAGCCGTTTCTGTGGTTCGCGGTTGGCTCCATCAGCAGGATTCTTAAGATATGCGCGTTCGTGAAAATTTAAAATCTCTCTCAGGGCCTGAAAAAGCAGCCGTCTTTATTCTTTCTTTAAGTGAAGAACAGGCAAGTGCTATTTTTGAGTTGCTTGAAGATGATGAAATTAAAGAACTCTCCCAAGTTATGGCTTCCCTGGGCACTGTAAGCTCTGGCCTGATTGAAACCCTACACGTCAGCTTTTCTGAGCAAATCAGCTCGCGCGGTAACGTCATTGGTTCCTACGATAGTACCGAACGCCTGCTTAATAAGGTTTTGGGTGAAGATCGCGTTTCGCAAATCATGGAAGAAATTCGCGGCCCTGCAGGACGCACCATGTGGGATAAGTTAGGCAATGTTAATGAAGAAGTCTTGGCTGCCTATCTTCGGAATGAATACCCGCAAACGGTTGCAGTCGTTCTTTCAAAGGTAAGGCCTGAACACGCAGCAAAGGTACTAGGTAAACTTCCTGACGCGCTTTCTGTTGAAGTGATTAACCGCATGTTGGGCATGGAAACCGTACAAAAAGAAATTTTATCTGACATCGAAAGTACACTCCGCACTGAGTTCATGAACAACCTTGCCCGTACGAACAAACAAGACCCTCATGAACAAATGGCGGATATTTTCAATTTCTTTGATCGAAATACCGAAGAGAAATTCATGAAGTCTCTCGGTAAAATGAATCCCGTTTCAACGGAAAAAATACAAGCACTTATGTTTACATTTGAAGACCTTAAAAGCCTTGATGGTCCGAATGTTCAAACGCTTTTACGTTTTGTTGATAAAGACAAACTGATTCTGGCTCTGAAAGGAGCATCCGATGCAATTAAAGAGCTTTTTTTCAGCAATATGTCAGAACGGGCCGGAAAAATCATGAAAGAAGATATGGAATCGATGGGTCCTGTAAAACTCAAAGATGTTGATGAAGCACAAATGTCTGTTGTTACTGTTGCCAAAGATATGGCTGACCGGGGCGAGCTTACTCTAGCGACTCAAGGAGAAGAGGAACTTGTGTATTAATCTCAATATTTTTGGCGCAATAAGTAAGAATTTAAGGATCTAAATTCAATGCAATATACTTTCCCTTCCATCGATGAACTTAGGCTACGTGCGGAAGCAGAGCATCTAAAATCAATCGATAAAACCAAGCACACACTCTTTATCGAAGGGCGTAAACTTGGCCATAGCGAAGGGCGCAGTGAGGCCTTAAACGAAGATGCACAAAAGACAAAAGCCGCACTCAAAGCCATAGAACTTTCTCTACAAAGTCTGACGTCTAAATACCATGAAAACTACCAAAGCTTAGAGAAAGACGCAGGAAACCTTATCCATGTTCTCTTCAAACAGTTTATACCCATTGCTCAGCAAGCCCACAAGCTCGAATTCTTGACTGAACACTTTAACGAGGCACTCAAACTAAGTTCTGGTAATCCTCAACTTCGAATCACCGTTCCAACAGGACTCAAAGATGCGCTTGAAAAACTTCTCGAAACATCGATAAAAGAACAAAACATCGAAATTTTTATTGAAGAAGACGCGTCCCTTACAGCAGGTGACTGCCGTATTATCTGGAATAATGGCCGGTTAGAACAAAACTTGAAACAACATCAAAAACAGATCGAACAGCATATTGAAAAAGTTCTGGGACAATACACGGAAATACCAGCAGATCCTATGAATGAAAAGACCGATGAAGAGATCGATGGCATCAACGTTCACAAAGAACAAAAAATCATTGAGGGAGCATAATTATGAACGATACACCTGAACAGACTGAAGCTGAAGCAACAAGCCAAGGCGCTGCTGAAAATCCAAGCTCTAACTTTGAAGAACTTGAAGACAATGAAGAAGCTAGGGCTGAGAGTGAATCTGGCAAGCATTCGAACGAAGAACTGGAAGCGGTCTATGATATTCCCGTTCAAGTTGCTGCCGTCTTAGGGCAAGCTAATATGAAGGTAAGCCAGCTTCTAAAGCTAGGTCGCGGGGCCGTCGTGGAGCTGGACAGGAAAGTCGGCGAGCCCATTGATGTCTTCGTTAATAACCGTCTTGTGGCGCGCGGGGAAGTTGTCATCGTTGATGACCGTTTAGGAATTACAATGACTGAGATCGTTAAGATATCGGGAGGCAAATAATGGCAACAAAAGGGGAAACTTTTCCAAGAAAATCTGCTTTTTCTGAAGGGCCACAAGCACCACTTCAAAATTCTGCCAAGGCCAAAAATAAAACCTCTACCGATTACGCAACACTCTTTGGGTTGATCGGCGGAATTATGCTCATTGGGGCAGCCATTGCAATGAGTGGGTCGAGTAGAAGCTTTTTTAATTTCCCCTCCATCTTAATTGTCTTTGGCGGCACTTTTGCAGCAACACTCATGTGTTATTCCTTTAAGGAATTTCGTACAACTTCTCGTTCTGTAATTACGACATTTATACGTAAACGTAAATCAGCCAAAGATGTTGCAATGCTAGTGCTTTCCATGAGTGAGGTCAGTAGAAATCAAGGACTCCTTCCTCTTGAACGCTATGCAACGGAATTTAAAAATGACCCTCTTTTTGGTAAGGCACTTCGTTTACTTGTGGATAATGCACCCGCAGAAACAACCTCTCGAGTCCTAAGTGAACAACTGCAAACCATTGCAATCGAACAAAGAAAGTCCGTTGAATTTCTTCGTAAAAGTGCAGAATTTGCACCAGCTATGGGACTTATTGGGACGCTGATTGGTTTGATCCAAATGCTCAGCAAGCTGCATGATCCTTCCAATATTGGGCCCAGCATGGCCGTTGCCTTGTTAACCACTTTCTACGGTGCAATCTTAGCTAACTTTATTTTTTCGCCTCTCGCTTCAAAGTTAGAAAAAAATGCGACAGAAGACTTTCTTAACAACCGGCTCTTTGCACTTGGGGCGGAGGCTATTCTTAAAAAAATGAATCCCCGCGATGTTGAAGTACTCCTCAACAGCACCCTCGCTGCCGAAGACAAAATAACCTACTTTAAAAGCTAAAGATAAAGGGACTTAAACGCCATGAGACTGCTCATTATTGGAAAGACCAGCGGCCCGATTACAGAAGCAAGCAAGATTGCCATGAATAATGGTGCAAAAGTCTCAATATCTCACACTATTGACGATGCGTTGGCCACATTACGATCTGGCTTGGATGCAGATGTCATCATGATTGATGTTGCATTTGATACCCAGCATCTTGTGGACTGTATGGCAGCTGAGCGCATGTCCATGCCCATCCTAGCTTGCGGCATTGGCCACGACACCAAGGCCGCAGTGAATGCGATTAAAGCTGGGGCAAAAGAATTTGTCCCCCTGCCCCCCGATCCTGAGCTTATTGGCGCTATCTTAGGTGCGATCACCCAAGAAAACGATACCATTATTGCTAACGACCCCAAGATGAAAGCCGTCCTTGAACTGGCAGGTCAAGTTGCCCCCAGTGACGCAAGTGTTTTGATTACTGGGGAGTCCGGAACCGGTAAAGAAGTTGTCGCCCGTTATGTACATGATCACAGTAACCGGGCATCGAAGCCTTTCATTTCCATCAATTGCGCGGCTATTCCTGACAATCTTCTGGAATCGGAGCTGTTTGGTCACGAGAAAGGTGCCTTCACCGGTGCCATTGCTCGAAAGATTGGGAAATTTGAAGCGGCAGATAGCGGCACGCTACTATTGGACGAGATCAGCGAAATGGATGCGCGTTTGCAGGCCAAATTGCTGCGCGCCATTCAGGAGCGTGAAATTGACCGGGTT
>CAYGJW010000058.1:2642-8243 GCA_964350415.1 uncultured Alphaproteobacteria bacterium | reverse complement strand
AAACTGGAAGTTGCAACCGTCATGACGTGTACACTATCGGTTGATCATCGGGCTGTTGATGGTGCTGTTGGTGCGGAATTCTTAGCCGCGTTTAAAAAGGCGATCGAATCACCTTTAACTTTACTGATCTAAATCCGGTAGCTTTTTAAAAAGCAGATCTAATTTATTTGGGAGAATTTTAGTGGCTGTGAAAAATCATAGTTTTGATCTCGTCGTTGTTGGTGGTGGACCGGGTGGTTACGTCGCAGCAATTCGTGCGTCTCAATTGGGTATGAAAGTGGCCCTGGTTGAGCGCGAGCACTTGGGCGGCATCTGTTTGAACTGGGGCTGTATCCCAACGAAGGCGCTGCTTAGATCCTCTGAAATTCATCATATGCTGCATAATTTGGATGCTTACGGATTATCCGCAAAGGAAATTAAATTCGACATTAAGAAAGTCGTTGAGCGTTCTCGCGGCGTTGCCACGCAGCTTTCTGGCGGCATCGGTCACCTGCTTAAAAAGAATAAGGTCACCGTCTTTATGGGCTTTGGTGAGCTTGCAGGCAATGGTCAGCTGAATGTTAAAGATAAAAAAGCTGTGATAACGGATGTGATCGCTGCCAAGCATATCATTTTGGCAACGGGTGCGCGCGCTCGGGTTCTGAAAGGCTTTGAGCCCGATGGTAAGCTTATCTGGAGCTACAAAGAAGCGATGGTGCCAGACAGCATGCCCAAATCTGTTGCGGTTGTTGGATCTGGTGCAATCGGGTCTGAGTTCGCAAGTTTTTATAATGACATGGGGGCTGAGGTTACATTGTTTGAGGCAATGGACCGCGTACTCCCCGTTGAAGATGAAGAAGTCTCAACCTTTGTACACAAGGCGTTTTCGAAGCAAGGCATCACTGTAAAACCTAAGACGAAGGTGCTTGGGGTGGAAAAAGGCGCAAAAGACCTTACATTAAGCTTTGAAGAAAATGGTAAAAAACAAACAGCGAAGTTTGATCGTTTGATTATGGCTGTGGGTATTGTGGCGAACGTCGAAGGTATTGGCCTCGAGAAAACCAATGTAAAGACTGAAAAAGGTCATATCGTGGTTGATGAATACCTGAAGACTGCAGAGCCAGGCGTTTATGCCATTGGTGATTGTGTGCCAGGACCATGGCTTGCCCATAAGGCCAGTCACGAGGGCATTATTTGTGTTGAGAAGATTGCCGGCGAAAAAGACGTGCATCCTCTGAATCATAAAAACATCCCAGGCTGTACTTATTGCCGTCCACAAGTGGCGAGCATTGGTTTGACTGAGGCGCAGGCTAAGAAGGCTGGATTTAAACTGAAGGTCGGGCGTTTCCCTTATATGGGGAATGGTAAGGCGATTGCTTTGGGTGAACCTGAAGGTTTTATAAAAACCATCTTTGACGAAAAAACAGGTGAGCTTTTGGGCGCACATATGGTGGGCGCAGAAGTTACCGAACTTATCCAGGGATTTGGGGTTGCCAAAACTTTGGAGACAACAGAAGCAGAGCTTATGCACACGGTTTTCCCGCATCCAACGTTGTCGGAAATGATGCATGAATCTGTACTTGATGCATACGGTAAGGCGATTCATTTTTAAATTATGACTGAAACACTACAAAAACCACAAAGCCTTGAAAAGCCAGCACGTCTTGAGAAACCAGATTGGATCCGGGTCAAAGCCCCGCAATCTAAGGAATTTAAGGCGACCTATGATTTGATGCGTGAGCATAAGCTAAACACAGTTTGTGAAGAGGCTGCCTGCCCAAATATCGGTGAGTGCTGGGCTAAAAAACATGCCACCGTGATGATTTTGGGAAGTGTTTGTACGCGGTCTTGCGCGTTTTGTAATGTAAAAACCGGACGCCCTGATTTGCTGGATCCGCATGAGCCTGAACGGGTAGGGGCAACAGCTGCAAAGTTAGGCCTGCAGCACATTGTTATTACCTCAGTGGACCGGGATGACCTACCAGATGGTGGCGCCGAACATTTTGCGCAGACGATTGCCCAGATCAGATTGCAATCACCGGGCACAACCATTGAAATTCTAACGCCGGACTTCCTGCGTAAAGACGGAGCCTTGGAAGTTGTCGTAAAAGCACGCCCTGATGTCTATAACCATAACTTGGAAACTGTGCCCAGGCTTTATGCTTCGGTGCGTCCTGGTGCGCGTTATTTCCATTCTTTGAACTTGCTAAGTCAGGTGAAGAAGCTTGATCCAACGATTTTCACAAAATCAGGGGTCATGGTTGGCTTGGGCGAAAGCAAAGAAGAAATCTATCAAGTCATGGATGATTTTCGTGCTGCAGATATTGATTTCTTAACGATTGGGCAATACCTACAGCCAACACCAAAGCATCATCCTGTGATGCGGTTTGTGACGCCTGACGAATTTAAAGATTATACTAAAATGGCTTTTGGCAAAGGGTTCTTGATGGTTTCAGCGTCGCCGCTGACACGGTCTTCCTACCACGCTGATGCGGATTTTGCACAGCTGAGAAAAGCTAGGGAAGAAAAACTTGCTCGAGAAAGCTAAGGAGTAAAAATGCCGCACTATGATGAAAAGAAGGTTCTGCCTTACACAACTGAGCAGCTGTATGCTTTGGTTTCTAATGTGCATGAGTACCCACGCTTTTTGCCTTGGTGTGCCGGCATTAAAATTTTGGAAGAAAATGAATCGGATATTCTAACTGAGCTTGAGGTCGGGTATAAATTTTTGAAGGAAAGTTTCCGGTCCAGAGTTTACTTAACGCCAACTGAAATGATTGAAATTAAATACGAAACCGGTCCTTTCAAGCATTTGAATAACCGCTGGAGATTCCATGCTCATGAAGATGGGTGCATGGTCGATTTCCATATTGATTTTGAGTTCAAATCGCGAATGTTGCAAATGATGGTCCAAGGCGTTTTTGTGGAAGCCGTGCAGAAAATGATGCAGGCTTTTGAAGACAGAGCCCGCGCTTTGTACGGACCAGGGGCACAAGCGGCCGTATAGGAAGCTAAAAACAATCCTTTGTGTTCTGTGTTAAAGTTTATCTCATGTCCTCACGTATATTAAATACGCTGCGGTTCTCAACTTAGAACTTAATTCAAAATCTTGTTTTTAGAACGTTTTAACGTTGGTTGTTTTGCTGTACACTATAAAAGCAAAAAGGGAGAAGACGATGCAAAAAAAACTTAAAGCAAAAATTTATCGTCCTGCAAAAACAGCGATGCAATCAGGGCGTGGTAATACGCAGCAGTGGGTATTGGAATTTGATCGTGAGTCTCCAATGCAGGTTGATTCCCTTATGGGCTGGACTTCGTGCGGCGATATGCGTCGGCAAGTTAAACTTAAATTTGAAACCCGCGAGCTCGCAGAAGCTTACGCTAAACGTGAAGGCATTGACGTAAAGGTTATAGAACCGCAACAACGTACCCTCAAGCATAAAAGCTACGCGGCAAACTTCAGCTGATCGTGTGTTGTTTTAAAAACTGCCGAATTGTAATCCTTCTTATAATCTGCTAATGCTGACCTAGTTTTCACCTTACTAGGAAAGTTTTGATGCGTTTTTTTCTAAGTTTTTTATTCTTTTGTCTGTCTGTAAATATTTGTTTTTGTAATGGAGAAAAGTTCGTTGATGCAAAAGTATTGGCAGAACAAAATGCTGCTGTGGAGTATATAAAAATTAAGGATGAAGTAGCCCTTGATTTACCCACTTTTCCGCTTTCAGGTCCTGGTGTTTCAAGCTGGAATAAGCCGATAATTCCTGAAGTTTTTATTTTAACAGCTAAAAATGCGCGGGTTTTTTCTGAGCAAGGCATTGCTTTGATTAATGGGCAAGCAATTAATGAGCTTGTTTGGCCGTGGAGTCGGTATAAAAGGAATCCTGATTCCCTAGACCTGAGTAAACTTCCCATTGTGCAAAAGGTAGGAGGTCGGGTGCTGGTGATTGCCCAAGAAGGATGCCGGAACTATTACCATTGGATGTTAGAGGTATTACCAAAATTAGCCTTGATCGAACAAAGCCGTATGACCTACGATAAAATTTATCTCCCAAACGTTAACTTGCCTTTTGTCCATAAAACGCTGGACATGTTGGGCATTAAACAAGAGAAAATAGTATGGGCTGATAACCAGACGCATATTCAGGCTGATGAATTAATTCTGCCTTCTTTTGTGTCAAAATCTTGCTACACACCGAAATGGGTGGCTGATTGGTTGAAATCGAAGTTTATAACAAAGGTTGATAATAAAAAAACTGACTTTTCTAAAAAGATCTTTATATCAAGAAAGAATGCTGCGTGTCGGCGAATTTTAAATGAAGATGAAATTTTCAATCATTTAAAGGCGCAAGGTTTTGGGCGTTACTTTCTTGAGGATTTGGACGTAGAAGATCAAATCAAACTGTTCATGAATGCGGATGTTATTATCGCCCCGCATGGTGCGGGTTTAACAAATACCGTTTTTTGCAAACCAGGGACAAAAATTATTGAGATCTTTCAACAGCGTGCAGATGATGCTTACTGGTTTTTAAGCCAAGTGCTTGGTTTTAAACACCATTGTATTAAATCCGCTGAGTTCACAGATGAGAATGGCGGCAATCAAGATACGGTTGTTTCTTGGGAGAAAATTGCTGCAGCCCTAGAAGGTGTTTAGTTTGAGAAGAGCTTGAGAGAAATCATAGATCTACTCAGATATACCGTCCAGAAAGTCAATTGCCTCATCTATTTCCATAGCGCTTAGATCATGAGGCATGTTGCCTTCTAGGTCATGTCTTGCTGCATCTTCTATAACTGTAGGTGCATCAGAAACAGATAATATGATGGGGGGATGTGCAGATACAAAGCCATTTGCAGTCAGGCCAAGACTGTCACCTGGGTGGCGTTTTAATTTACGAAAAAATCTTTTTGCTTCGTTGTTTCTACAGTTTAACGCCAGATTGCCGTGACGAAGTTTTCTGACTCCATTTCTTTTTGTTTTTATGAGCCCTGTATAGATAATAAGACCCTTCGCATCAATAAGTTGAAAATACCCGAGGTTCTTTGGATGAATTCTCCAGCAAATGGCTTTTTTTAGTATCGTATATGTTAGTTCTATTTTGAGTGGGGTATAAACCTTAACGTTTTTCACTGTTGATTTATGAAATCCGTTAGCAACAAGATCTTCTTTATCGGCTGAGTGTCGTGGCAGTTGTTTGCTTGTATGTTTTCCATTTATTTTTAATGTAATGTTCAAACGGCAGTTGGTCAGTTTTCTTTTGCCAGCACCATGTTTAATTGCAATCCGCCCGATGTAGATCGTTTGCTCCAGCTTATCTAATAATTCATAATGTTTCTCATGTTTTAAGGATACCATCCAGCAGACAGCTCTATTCATAATCTCAGACGTTAGCTTAGGGAAGTGGACTTTAAAATTGCCAGTTGTTGACTCGTCGAAATCATGCTCTGATAAATTTGCTTTATCATCTATATGACGCGAAAATTTCAGTTCTTTGTGCTCCTCATTCATCGTGAAGGTAAGCACTAGAAATCCTTCCGATATTTTCCTTTTGCCTTGGCGGGTTATAACGCTTCTAAGATAAATGGGGGTGCTCATTTCATTCAAGAGTTCAAAGTGCTTTGCTTTTT
>CAYGJW010000058.1:0-2542 GCA_964350415.1 uncultured Alphaproteobacteria bacterium | reverse complement strand
CAAGAGTTCAAAGTGCTTTGCTTTTTCTGGGCAAACTCTCCAGCAGACAGCTTGTTTAAGAATATGGAGTGTTAGTTTGGTCGTTGTTGGTTTATAAACTTCGATGTTTTTGATTGTGGACGCATCAAACCCATGATCTGCTAGGTTTTCGTGGTCGTTTATATGTCGTGGTAATTTTATTTTGGCATATCTATTACCTACTTTGATAGTCGTTATTATTAGCCCTTCACGTAGTTTCTTCTTAGTATTTTTGCTCTGGGCTTTTTTAATGTAGACGGGTTGATCGTCTTTGTCTAAAAATTCGAAATATCCTTTGTGTTTTGGGGAAACCCTCCAGCAGACAGCCTGTTTAAATGCTTTTAAGCTTAATTCAGGTGTATACACTTGAAAAGTATGGGGTGCATTCTTGTCAAAGCCATGCTTTAGCAAATCCTCCTTATCGTCTATATAACGCGAAAAGAGGTATATTCTATTCTTTCCATTTACTTTTATTGGGGCGCGTATAAATCCATTTGTGAGTTTCCTCTCACCCCTCTGAGTTTCAACTTTTCTGATATAAACAGAATTGCCTTGCCGGTCTAAAAGCTCAAAGTACCTATTTTTTTCAGGAGATATCCTCCAACAAACTGCATTTATTGGATTTGATGTCTCTTTGGCTGTTTCCTGTTCCTTAGGATCAAAACTCTCATCTAGAAGTTCTAACATTTCACCGACTTCAAGAAGCTTGTTTATCTCTGCATCTGAGATCTCTGCAGGGCTGGCTGTCTTAGACCGTTTACTGCTTGGTTCGCTAACAGGAGGAGAGGTTGCAGGGCGCTTGTTTCCTGCATTGCTTCGATGAGTATTCACTGAAGTTCCATCTGTGTCTGTTACGGCAAAAGAGGGAGATACTAGAAGTGATAGGGTGTAGAAAACAAGAATTGTTAGATGGATCGATGTGTTGTTCATAGTAAATAGTGCCAATATAAATTATATAATCAGAGGAATTATATGTTTTCATTTTGATCTGTCAATACATGTAATTGCACCTGCTGCTATCATGATGTTGCTGCTGGATTAATAAAAGAATTTATTAGGAAAAAAAAGATTGTAGCTCTAAAAGGCGTTTAGTATTCCCATTGACCTTTAAGGCCGAC
This sequence comes from uncultured Alphaproteobacteria bacterium, assembly GCA_964350415.1. Classification (GTDB taxonomy): domain Bacteria; phylum Pseudomonadota; class Alphaproteobacteria; order CAYGJW01; family CAYGJW01; genus CAYGJW01. The sequence goes on along the minus strand of CAYGJW010000058.1, from coordinate 1,406 downwards.
TGTTGCTTGGCCTTCTGTGCCATAGCCAGCTTCAGCTGAGAAATGGGGTGTTAACTCAGCTTCAACGGTTCCTTTTGTCGTTTGTGCATCGAAATCTTGTTCAACAGAAATTTTGTATTTTTTACCAATACGCTTTCCAATGCGCACAGTGCCAAAACCAGACTTATCGCTTTCTTGATTATCACCTGTTTGAGAAGAAACGTTTGAGCTTGAGGATTCAAGCTCAATGTCTTCAAGGCCGAATATCGATTGAATGTTCGATATTCCACCCAGGTTAAGCCCACGTCCCGCAATTGCAGCAAGGCGAACAGCCTCCAGTGTTGAAATATTATGAATGCCCTTTTGAAAGAGAAGACGAGACAAGATCTCATTGGTATCAAGTTGAGGTGATGATGTGATCTTAATTTCCGGCTTCGTTGCAGGGCCACTCACTTGCAACATAATACGCAGCTGCCCCTCGACAGTTGAGACTTCCTTCTCAGCAATAAGATCTACATAAGGGATAAGCTCTCCTGCTTTTGTATCAAACGAGAAGGACCCCCGTGAAACAACCAGTTTGGCACCCAAAAAGTCAATGCTACCATGAACAGGAACCAGGGCCCCTTGAATTGTTGGTGCGTTAACCGGGCCAATTATGCGAAGGTTTCCTTTAAGATCTGTCTTGAGTCCTTCAGCTTCCAGAGAGAGTGTTGTCGGGACCTTTATCCTTACATTAAGTTGTAGTGGAAATGACTTTCGATTCATATTACGTGTTTTATCTGCAATTTTTTTAAGCGCTGATGGTTGGTTGATTGTAAGGTCTTTGCTTTTCTCAATAAGCTGGACTTGAGCTATTTCTTGCGCTGCTTCACTAAGGATATGACGTGCGTTATTAACCTCGAGTTTTCCTTTTAAAGTTAATGGTTCAGATTTTTTTTGAATGAGCCTGAATCTTCCTGAAGCTGTTAAAGACGTATTTTTTTTGTCAATAATTTTAAACTTATTCAGGCTTGCTTGACCTGAAATTTTTGGAGAAGTTAAAGTTTCAAAAATAACCTTTCCTTCTGCGCTTAAGCTGCCCTTTTTTTCTCCTTCAATTGCAAGTGGTCCAAGTTTTAAAATATTAGACTTACCTTCAACTAAAAATTTTACCTTCGAAAGAGTTAAACCATTGTCTTTGCTTTCGTACGCAAGGTCATTAACCGTTGCTGTGCCTGTGAATTTCGGCTTTTCAAAACTTCCACTTAAGGCGATGTTGCTTGATAAGCTTCCACTTAGATTATCTTCACCAAGTGGTGTCAGGGCGCGAATAACGGCAAGATCTGCATCCCCTTCTAAAGACAAATTCATGCGTGGTTTTTTATAAAGTTTTTGTATCGTTTTAGCCGTTGCTTTTTTAAGCTGTAACTTTAACGTTAGCTTAAGAT
>CAYGJW010000057.1:0-8253 GCA_964350415.1 uncultured Alphaproteobacteria bacterium | reverse complement strand
AGAGCAAAGAAAAACCTCATTGCTGACGCCACCTTTGCCCAGGACGATCTAAAAACGGCCGGCATGGTCTTTGGGGAGATGCTAACCGTCGGCGGCACCATTGATGACATCGAAAAATGGCCCGAGCACATTAAAGCCGTAACACCTGATATGATTGCAAAGGCTGCGCAAGAAACCTTTACATTTAACAACGGTGTAACCGGAATTCTAACGCCTGAACCTACTCAAGGAGCACAATAACATGTTGAAAAAGATTACTTTTATTCTGTTCTGCTCGGTTTTCTACACTCAGATTCACGCGGTCACGATTCAGCCGCTAACAACAGCCAAAGACTTCAAGGCTTATTACATTCAGGACAAGCTGCCAATCTTCAGCATCGTCCTCAATTTCAAAGGCGGCGCGCTGCACGATCCTGAAGAACTCAAGGGTCTGAGCATGATGGCAACCTCCATGCTTGACGAAGGTGCTGGCGGTCTCAAAGCCCAAGGATTTCAACAAAAGCTCAATGAATTGGCCGCACAACTCTCATTTTCTAGCAGCAATGAAGACTTTACAATTTCCTTACGTACTTTGGCTGAGAATGCTGAAGAAGCTCTCAAACTTATTAAGCTTGCCCTCACAAAACCACGCTTTGACTCAGAGCCTTTTGAACGTGTACGCACGCAAATCCTGACAGCGCTGAAGCGCATTCCTGAGAGCCCATCAGCACTGGCACAGCTACGGTTTAATACAATTCAGTATCCGAACCATCCATACCGTCACCTACAGCTTGGGACAGAGGCTAGCGTTAAAGCCATCACCCCAGACCATTGCCGGGATTTCTTGAAAAAACGCCTGGCTCGGAATGAATTAACCATTGGTATTGTGAGCTCTTTACCGAATGAAACTGTCAAAAAACTAATCGACGAAACCTTTGATTTTCTACCGAAAAGCAACAATTTACCTGCTATTGCATACCAAGAACCGAAAAGCCCAGGTGGCCTCACTTTAATTGAGCAAAAAGACCGCCCACAAACTGCTATTCTATTTGGTCACAAAGGCTTAAAGCGCGATCACCCAGACTTCTATACGGCAGCAATTTTAAACTCAATTCTTGGCGGCAACCCATTCACATCAAGGCTTTTTACTGAAGTTCGTGAGAAACGCGGCCTTACCTATAATATTTCAACTGGCCTTGGGTACAGCGATCATACGACATCTCTTAAAGGGCAGCTTGCCACAGAAAATAAGAATTTTCATCAGGCGGTTGGCCTCATTAAACTTCAATGGGAAACGCTCAGTAAAGACGGCCCTACAGAAGAAGAAGTTGCTGATGCGAAACAAAATATTACCGGCGGCTTCCCGTTACAATTTGATAAAAGCTTAAGCTTAGCAGCAACCTTGGTTTCTGTTCAGATTAATAAACTGGGGACTAATTATTTCGATGATTTCCCCAAAGCAATCAATGCAGTCACTCATAAGGATGTTAAGCGTGTTGCACAAACACTGCTACGCCCTGATCAATTAACCTTTGTTGCTGTTGGCAATCCAACACTTAAGCAAAATACAAGCGAGTAATTTTATGTCCTATAGCCAAGACCTTAGCCGTTGCAGCATTGATGGCCCCCATACTAAAGAAAAAGAAATTCTACTAAGCAGCATTGAAAAGCTGAAGAATCTGCAAGAAAATGCAGAGCTTCCGATCCTCAACCTACCTTACGAGATGGGTGACTTAGAGGCCCTTGCACCCATTGCGGATCACCTCAAATCCTTTGATCATGTGGTTGTCATTGGTACAGGTGGTTCCAGCCTTGGCGGGAAAAGTCTGATTGCCCTTAAGAATCAAGAGCTTACACACCCAAAGCCTTATGTGCATTTTTTAGAGAATGTCGACCCGCATACCATGCGCGTTAGCCTGAAGAATCTACCGCTGGAAAAAACAGCCTTCATTATTATTTCAAAATCCGGCAGCACAACCGAAACGCTTGCACAATTTTTGCTGGTGCTCGATGCCATGAAAAAAGTTGTTCCCGACGATAAATTGAAAGAACATTTCATCTGCATTACCGAGCCCAAAGAAAGCACCCTGACTAAGCTTGCGAATGCATACCATATGATCTTACTAAGCCACGATCCTTTGGTTGGCGGGCGTTTTTCTGTGCTTTCCCTCGTAGGGCTGCTGCCAGCTATGGTTGCAGGTATGGATGTCGTTGCCGTTCGCAAAGGTGCCCGCGATGTTTTGAACCAAACATTAAAAGCCAAAAAAGCTGAAGATTCTGGGCCTGCTATGGGTGCACTCACACAAATCATGCACAGCGAAAGTAAATTTCATAACTCTGTGATGATGCCCTACTGTGATCGTTTAGAACACTTCAGCAGCTGGTATTGTCAGCTTTGGGCTGAAAGCATTGGCAAAGAAGGCAAGGGCACAACACCAGTCCGGGCGCTAGGGACTGTCGATCAACACAGCCAATTGCAACTTTATACAGATGGCCCAAAAGATAAGCTGTTTACCGTCATTAAGGTCCAAGAACAGCAAGATTCTGAACTTCCTTTAGGTTTTAATGCGGCTGACTTAGAACGCGATGACAGCCTTTCTTATCTTGCGGGTAATACGCTTGGTGATGTCATGAAAGCTGAAGAAACTGCGACAATCCAGACCCTTACAGAGAACAAATGTCCTGTTCGAGTTATGGATATTGCAAAGCTTGATGAAGAAGCCATGGGCGGCTTGTATATGCACTTCATGTTGGAAACCATTTTTGCAGCCGACCTGCTGGATGTAAATGCCTTTGACCAACCAGGCGTTGAGCAAAGCAAAATCCTTACAAAACAATACCTTAATGATAAAGCAGCCGTATGAGTCAAATTCGCGTCCTCCCGTCTAATCTCGTCAATCAAATAGCTGCGGGTGAGGTCATTGAACGACCTGCTTCTGCGGCAAAAGAGCTGATCGAGAATGCCATCGATGCTGGTGCCAGCCACGTTAGTATTGTCGCCCATGAAGGCGGAAAGGCTTACTTATCGATTACCGATAATGGCAAAGGTATGGGACGTGATGACCTTGTTTTAGCTGTTGAGCGTCACGCGACCTCTAAGCTGCCCACCGGTGATTTATTTAATATTCAAAGCTTTGGCTTTCGTGGTGAGGCGCTGCCTTCTATCGGCGCCATCAGCAAAATGCATATCACCAGCCATGCAGAAAAAGCTGAAGAATCCTGGTGTTTAAAGGTCGAAGGCGGCGTTTTAAGCGATCCCAAACCTGCGAACCATCCGCAAGGTACGAAAATCGAGATCTTTGAGATTTTTTATGCCACCCCGGCACGTCTGAAATTTCTTAAAGGCACACGGGCTGAACTCAATGCCATCACCGATACGATCGAACATCTGGCTATGGCAAATCCAACTGTTGGATTTACTCTACAGGATGAGAAAAAAACACTCCGTGATTTCAAAGCCCAATCTGGAACGACTAAAGAAGCTCGACTTGGACGCCTGATGGAAATCATGGGGCGTGAATTCAGCGAAAATGCGCTGCCCATTGATGCGACCCGGGAAGAAACCCATCTTGAGGGATTTATCGGCCTACCAACCCTGAATCGCTCAACCGCAACCAAGCAGTATCTTTTTGTGAATGGCAGATTTGTTAAAGAAAAGATGCTCTACGGTTGTTTGCGTGCAGCCTACCAAGACTTTTTAGCTCGAGATCGGCACCCGCTTGTGGCCTTATACCTAGAAATTCCGCCTCATGCATTGGACGTGAACGTCCATCCTTGTAAAACGGAAGTTCGGTTCAGAAGCCCTGAAAATATTCGCGGGCTTATTATCTCTGCACTAAAGAATGCGCTTGTGAATGCAGGCCACAGGGCTTCAACCACCGTTGCTGAAACCGCCCTGCACGCCATGCAGCCGCAGCAAGTGAACCCGCAACCTGCAACCCAGCATCAGATGAGCTTTAACAGAAGCCCCGCATCACCAATGCCGCATACATCTTATGCTCAGCGTCCTTCTTATACACAAAAACCCGTAGATTCTTCAGCATCAGGTGATCTGAACCTTAAGGAACGGGATATCATCGGCTACACGCCATCACACGCAAGTGTAACAAGCATGCCGCCAGAAAACCGGGCAACTGCTACCGCTGAAAGCTATCCTCTCGGCGAGGCGCACGCCCAACTGCATGAAACCTATATCGTTTCGCAAACAGCCGACAGCATTGTCATTGTTGATCAGCACGCAGCCCACGAACGTCTGGTTTACGAGCAAATGAAGCACGCACTTGAAGTGGGCGGTATGGCTCGCCAAGGCCTGCTTATTCCTGAAGTTGTGGAACTGGATCCGCGCCAACAAACCAAGCTGCTTGAGCACGCTGAAGAGTTTGAAAAGCTGGGACTGATCCTAGAGGCCTTTGGTGAAGGCGCCATCGTTGTCCGCGAAGTTCCTGCGCTGCTAGGGCAAACAGATCCTAAGGCCCTTGTGCTTGACCTTGCAGGCGAGCTTGAAAGCCTGGACAACCACCTAAGCCTTAAGGAAAAACTTGGCGAGATCTGCTCCACCATCGCCTGCCATGGTAGTGTTCGGGCCGGACGCCGGCTTAAACGCGACGAGATGAATGCGCTATTGCGCCAAATGGAGGACACCCCGCATTCTGGTCAATGCAATCACGGACGTCCCACATATGTTGAGCTGAAATTATCTGATGTCGAAAAGCTTTTTGGCCGCCGTTAAATCCTATATGAGAGGCAAAAATGAGCGATAAAAAAACTGTTCTTATAACAGGTGGCAGTCGCGGGATTGGACTTGCGATTGCTCAACGTTTCTCAGCAGAGGGATACAATGTTGCTGTTTTTGCTAAAAGTACTCCCGATGGAGAAAACCTAAAACAAGCTGAATCTGAAATTGAACAAGCGGGTGGCAAATCGATAATCATCGATATGGACCTTCGCGACCATGAGCAAATTGTAACAGCTGTGACAAAAACCGTTGATACGTTTGGCGGCATCGATATCCTTGTGAATAATACCAGCGCTTTTTGTTTCACGAACAGCTTGAATACGACCTCTGACAACTTTGATATGCTGATAGAAACCAATACCCGGGCAACTTTCCTCATGTCTCAAACCTGTATCCCCTATCTATCTAAAGCTGAAAACCCACATATTATCAATAATTCTCCTCCCTTAAGTATGAAGGCGAAGTGGTTTAAGGATCATCTCCCTTTTACCCTATCAAAATATGGAATGAGTCTGTGCACGCTTGGTATGTCTGAAGAATTCAAAGAAAAAGGTATTGCTGTTAATTCGATGTGGCCGCAAACAACAATTGCAACGACAACCATTAAAGATCATTTTCTACCCGAAATTTACGCAGGTAGTCGCTGGCCAACCATCATGGCGGATGCAGTTTATGAGCTCAGTCAAAAAAACGCACAAGACGTAACTGGAAACTTTTTCGTCGATGAAAAGATCTTAAGAGACTCCGGGATTACCAACTTCTCAAAATATGCCGTTGACCCAAATTCCCCGCTTATCAAAGACCTTTTCACAAGTGATGATGCACCAGGCATCTTAGAAATGATGCAACCCCTCACACGAGAACATTATAAATTACAAAATAAATAGATGTGGTTAAAAACGGCTCATTTCCTGTAGCCGGGAAACCGTGCGTTCTGATTCCATCAAAGATACACTTTTATGAAACAGGCCTTGAGGGCTTTGAACGCCGGCGCAAACAAAACGAATACCGTGATCATAAAGGATATCAACCAGCTTCACAAAGCGCATGGCGGCATCGCGGTTGTCCCACTCAAAATACGGCACATTCTTCAGGATAATCGTATGAAAATTACGAGCGAGTGTCAGGTAATCCTCAGATCCTAAATTGCCCTCACACAAATAGGAAAAGTCAATTTCAGCAACACCTTCTTGAGGGGAATCAATACTTAGCTTTCTACCTTTAATTTCCAAAGTAATTTGCTTCGCAGCTTCTGATTCTCGGCTGACAGATACGATACTTTTTCCCTCAGCTAAAGCCCTGTAGTCTTGACCCGCATCAATTTCAGTCACATCAAGTCGGCTGTTAATCGTATTGATAAATGGCAAAAAAGACTCGCGCTGGATACCGTCCTTATAAAGTTCCTCAGGCACACAGTTGGAGGTAAAAACCACAAAAACACCCGCATCAAACAGCAATGTAAAAAGCCTGGAAAGCAGCATCGCATCAGCAATATCTTTGACAAAAAACTCATCAAAACACAGAAGGTCAATGCGCCCAATCAGCTGCTTTGCCGTATATCCTAAGGGGTCAGCTTTACCCGCTTCCCGGGCTGCAAACACTGCATCATGCATATCAATCATAAAGGCATGAAAATGGTGGCGTTCCTTGCGGATACCCCCTTCAAAGGACTGATAGAACAGGTCCATGATCATGGACTTTCCGCGTCCGACACCGCCCCATAAATAAACCCCAGAACTTGTGTCTGAGGTGTTTTTATGGGCCCGAAAACGACCAAAAAAACTTTTTGATTTCGGCTTATTAATCAGCGCGGTATAATGCCGATCAAAGCCCTCTAACAATTTCAGCTGCACAGGATCATGGGAAAACTCCCCCGCTGTGCATTTGTGCTGATAAAGTTCTGAGGGCTTCATCATAAAAACTTACGCGTCCGGATCAATTTGACAGACTTCTGTGATTTCTGGGATATAATGCTTCAGCATATTTTCAATCCCCATCTTCAGTGTTGCCGTTGAGCTTGGACACCCGGCGCAAGCCCCTTGCATCTGCAAATACACAACCCCGTCTTCATAGGACTTAAAGACAATATCACCACCATCTTGCTGCACTGCAGGACGCACACGCGTGTCGATTAACTCTTTAATTTGCTTCACAATTGGGCTGTCATCAACACCAGCATCAGATCCTGAGTTTTCTGCGCTTTCTTGCGCCAACATGACCGGCTTATCTGCTGTAAAGTGCTCCATAATCGTTGAAAGAATCAGCGTTTTAAGCGGTCCCCATTCGTATTCAGCGGTCTTTGTTACGCTGATAAAATCACGGCCAAAAAACACCCCTGAAACGCCCTCAATTTCAAACAATCTTTGGGCCAGCGGTGACCCAGATACCGTTGGATCTGTACGGGTTGGAAACGATGCAGTCCCCTCTTCCATCACAATACGGCCAGGTATAAATTTTAGCGTTGCTGGATTTGGCGTTTCTTCAGTTTGAATAAACATAAGTTTGTCCTCTTTTTAATACCCTTAGGCTTCTTAAATTTCTTCCGGTAAATCAACCAGACTTCTGGCAAAATCTTTGGCTGTAAACCCACGTAGGTGATCCACTTGCTCACCCACACCTAAGGCATGGATCGGCAAATTAAATTTTTGAGCAATACCAACCACGACGCCGCCTTTTGCAGTGCCGTCAAGCTTCGTCATCACCAATCCTGTAACGCCAGCAACTTGGGTAAAGGTCTCAACCTGCTTAAATGCATTTTGGCCGATGGTACCATCAAGCACCAAAATACAATCATGCGGCGCCGTTGCATCAAGCTTCTTCAGGGTTCGGACCATTTTACTCAGCTGATCCATCAAGGCTGTTTGATTTTGCAATCGCCCGGCTGTATCGACCAGCAAGACATCACACCCTTCAGCCTGTGCGCCTTTGAGCGCATCGTAGGCAACAGCAGCGGGATCACTGGCCTCGTTCCCTGTAAACACAGGTGAACCGGTTCGTTGCCCCCAAATTTTCAACTGCTCAACAGCAGCAGCCCGGAATGTATCCCCTGCAGCAAGCGCTACTTTCATGCCTTGGCCGGAAAACTTTGCGGCCAGCTTACCAATTGTTGTGGTTTTACCGCTACCATTCACCCCAACAACCAAGACCACATGCGGTTTACGCCCTTCCACAATATCAATCGGCTTTGCATGGGGCTTGAGTATATTTTCAATTTCAGAAGCCAGGCCCTGGCGAATTTCCTCTTCAGTGACTTCTTTTTCAAAGCGCTCTTTCTTAAAGCCCTTAATGATTTGGCTGGCCGCTTCCACACCAAAATCGGCGGTAATCAGCAAGTCTTCCAGGTCATCAAGCGCCTCTTGATCCAAGCGCTTCTTAACGAGAACGCCGCGAATGCCGCCAACCAGGCTTTGTGATGATTTTTGCAGCCCTGTTTTAATTCTTGAGAAAAAGCCTTTTTCGCGTTTTTCCTCAATGATCTCAACAGCTTGTGACTCAGGCTCTTTTCTTTCAGAAACCTTCGATCTTACGGACTCAGATGG
>CAYGJW010000056.1:0-8517 GCA_964350415.1 uncultured Alphaproteobacteria bacterium | reverse complement strand
GAAAGCTTGAAAAAATAGCTCGGCTCTTCAACCCATTCAACCGGTGCACCGGTTGGCGCTTTGCCGTCTTTAACGTCGGTTTCGGCATAGTAAGCTTCATCACGAACAGCATACCAACCCGCGTAACTGCCCAGGTAAATTTGCCCTTTATCTTTCAGGATATTCCACATGGCCTGAACCGCTTTTTGATGACGCGGCTGTGTCGTGCGAATAAAATCATCATTGCTCAGATTTAAAAGCGGCGTAAGTTCTTGAAAACGCTCGGAGACTTCATCCGTAAAGGCTTGTGGGCTAACCCCTTTTTTGGCAGCGGCTTGATCTACTTTCTGGCCATGTTCATCGGTTCCTGTAAGAAACATTGTGTTGTGACCATCCAAGCGCATGAAGCGCGCCCATACATCTGCAGCGATATCCGTATATGAATGCCCAACATGCGGGACGTCATTCACATAATAGATAGGTGTTGTTACGTACTTAGATTCGAATGTTGTCATAATAAAAACCTCTCTGTATCGCAAGCAAAAGCTTGATTAAGCCTCGCCTGCTATCATTGCAAATGCGCTCATTAAAACCGTTTTACGGTCTAAATTAAGCCTTATTTCTTTATCAAATAGTTCAGTCAATTTTTGCCACACTTCAGCCTGCTCAGCAGCATTATAGCTGCTTGGATTAGCAAGCGCTGTATGTGCTGTCATGTCCAAAATTAGATCTTTCACCAGCTGATAAGTCTCTCTATTTTTTTCAGCAATCAGGGGTTCTGAAAATGCGAGGAAACTTTCATTTTTAGTGCCTTCAGTACAGAAATTCTTAATTTGTTTGCAAAGTTTTTCTCCTTCTTCTGACGACAGTTCCATCGCCCGACCGGGAGACCCTGATGCAATCGAAATGATTTCGGGCGACAGGTCTTTTCCAACAATTTCTCGAACCAATGCCTCTGGCAAGGCCCTAATATCCAGTTTTCTGCACCTGGACTTCAGTGTCGGCAGCAGCTTCCCGCTTGAGTGACTTACGAGCAAAAATAAGACCTTAGCTGGTGGCTCTTCAAGCATTTTAAGCAGGGCATTGGCTGCATTTCGGTTCAAGTCATCTGCGCTATCAATAATGACAATACGCCAAGATTTATTACTTGGAGTAAGATGTAAAAAGTCATTAATACGCCGAACTGCGTCAACGGTAATGGCTTTTGTAGAGCTCTCTTCAGACTCGATATCTAAAACCATTAAGCTGGGGTGTGACCCTGCTTCAACTTGGTGACAAACGCGTTCAGGGTCCTCTTGTTTTGCGAACACGTAACGTGCAAAGTCAAAAGCTAACGTTGCTTTTCCGATTCCTTTAGGACCACTTAAAAGCCAAGCATGATGCATCGTTTCTTGGTCAAAAGCTGTTCTTAGGCGCGCCTCAGCAGCTGCATGGCCTTGCAGCACTTTCTTCATACGTGGGTGCGTGTGTAATGCACTATCCATCATCGATTACGGTGCCCCTAAAGTTATATCAAAACGTTCCGCAATCACATTGCGCATCGCCACTTGGACGGCATTAATACTTTGGGTTGCATCAATGATAACGCAGCGCTCAGATTCTTGCTCAGCGATTGTTTTAAAGCCTTCATAGAGTTTTTGGTGAAACTCCAGTCCCTTTGATTCAAAACGATTCTCAGCGTTAGAACGACGCAAGGTACGCTCAAGCCCTTCCTCTGGCGGCAGGTCCAGCATAAAGGTTACATCTGGCTTTAGATCATGCAGTACAAGAGCATTCAGTGCTTCAATGACCTTTAAATTAACATTCCCTGCATATCCCTGATAGGCAACAGTTGAGTCAATAAACCGGTCACAGACAACCCATTTCCCTGCTTGTAACGCAGGCTTAATAAGCTGTTGCACATGTTCATTGCGCGCAGCACACATCATAAGAAGCTCACTAATCGCATCCCATCTGTCCACATCGCCAGAGACAACCAATTGCCTGATAAGTTCAGCTGAAGGGGTTCCGCCCGGCTCTCTCGTTTTAACAACATCAATACCGGACTCCCGCAGGCCTTCGACAAGCTTACGAATCTGGGTCGATTTTCCACTTCCTTCACACCCTTCTAACGTTATGAATACGCCGTGGGTCATGAAACAATTCTTTGCTGCGCAACAGGTTTTTTCTCCGCCCCAAATAATAAGTAGCGTACAGCCATACTTAGGCGCCCAAACATCCCTTTGCGATCAACGTCTTCTGCAGCAATCAGTGGGTAGAGTACGGGCTCTTTATTGGGCATTTCAATTTTCAGATTTCCAACTTTATCACCACGTTTCAAAGGAACTGCCACAGGTGACTCATACTGAGCTACCGCCCGTATCTTTGATAATTCAGAACGTGCTACCGTAAACTTAACATTATTCTCAACAGCGAGTTTTACCTGAGGTTGAGCGCCCAGCCATGTATCTGCTTTTACAACCTCTGAACCTGGCTCAAAAAGCTTAACATTTGAGAATTCAGTAAACCCCCAACGCACAAGGCGTTTTACCCCAAGAGACCGCCTAGATAGGCTTTTAAAGCCATTAACAACTAACATCAGCCTGCGGCCGTCTTTGATTGCAGACGTGACGACGCCGTAGCCTCCTGAATCGGTATGCCCTGTTTTAAGGCCGTCTGCAGGATAGTCTGTGTCGAATAATAGGGAGTTGCGATTTGGTTGCTTGATTTTGCTCCAAGTGAATTCTTTTTGCCCCATATAAGTTTTATAAAAAACAGGAAATTCATTGAGTAACCGCTTAGATAACGCGTACAAATCCCAACATGTCATATAATGATCCTTGTCCGCCCAACCAGACACATTTGCGAAATGGCTGTTTTTTAAACCAATTTCATTCGCGATCGTGTTCATTAGCTCTACAAATGCTTCTTCAGTCCCAGAAATCCCCTCTGCAACGACAATGCATGCATCGTTACCAGATGAAACAACAATGCCGCGGATTAGGTCCTCGACTCGAATTTTCGTTTTAACTAAAACAAACATCTTTGAGCCACCCATTTTCCAGGCTTTATGGCTTACTGTGAATTGTGTGTCTAGGTTAATACGCCCTTCCTGAAGGTATTTAAACAAGACATAAATAACCATTAGTTTTGACATAGATGATGGCGCCATTTTGGCGGACGCATTCTTTTCTAACAAGACGGTGTCTGTCTCCATGTCCACAAGCAAAACCTGATCTGCTTCAGTGGATAAGGGCACATTTGCGACGGCTTGTTGAGCCAATACTAAAAAAGAAATTAAACATAAAATTGATCTAAACACAGGCTTTCATCTTCCTTTAAGTTATCATTAGTCCAGAATAATAGCGGCTTCTGGATGACCCATTCGTGCAACATCACTAAGGACTTTATCCGCACCCGACTCGTTTTGAAAAGGTCCTAGGCGCACCCGATACAGCTTCCTGCCATCAACCCATGTTGGCAAGACTCTGCAGCTGCCCAAGCTACTTAACTTGTACTTCAAACTTTCAGCATTCTCTTGGCTGCCAAAGGCCCCTACTTGAATATGGTATTTACCATTTTTTGAAGAATCAGCAACGTAAGGCGCATGAACAATCGCGGTATGTGTTGGATGTTCTTTAGTTTTTACAAACCCTGTATGATCCCCTGCTAGAATTCGGCTTTCATGAGGTAAAATTTTTACATGTACAGGTGCATGACCGCAAGAAAGCATGTCCAGCTTTCGGGCTGCCCCTTTTGAAAGGTCGATGATACGATTTCTTGCAAAAGGTCCCCTGTCATTCACACGAACAATAATCGACTTCCCTGTATCTTTACGTGTTACTTGTACCATACAAGGGATCGGCAGCGTGCGGTGTGCTGCTGTCATAGCATTGTGATTAAAACGCTCCCCATTTGCTGTTGGCTTGCCGTGATCACAGTCGCCATACCATGAAGCAACACCATGTTCCTGATAGTTATAGTCGACCTTTGGGTAGTACCATTTTCCAAAAATTTTATAGGGCTTGCCAATTTTATAGTTTTTGGCAGGTTTTAAATGTGAGGTTGATACCCTTGCATCAGCTGTTTGATGTGACGAACCACAGCCTGCAAGCGCAGCAAAGATAAAGGGAAGCATAAGAAGGAAACGCAGACAAGCCATTACAGAGGAATCTCCTTGAACATAAGAAATTGATTCATTAATGAGAAATTAACCTGAAGATGCCGCTTACTCAAAGAAAAAAGATAAAAAATATAAATTTCTTCTAGCCTAGGGTGAAGTGTTGTGATAAACACACTCTTGGACGGATGGCCGAGCGGTTGAAGGCACCGGTCTTGAAAACCGGCAAGGGTTAATAGCCCTTCGTGGGTTCGAATCCCACTCCGTCTGCCATTAAAAAAAGCCAGTTAAAGAAAACGCATTGCGCTTCTTAGAACTGGCTTTTTTATTGAGATTTACGAATCAAAACTCAATAACTTCATCCATTCTCAGCTCTTCTATAAAGTCTTGATCATGAGAAATAATGATCATAGCGTCTGGAAAATTTTGCAGTGCTTCTGCTAAGTTTTGCTTAGATGTTATATCGAGATTATTGGTTGGTTCATCGAGTATCAGTAGTTTTGGCTGCTTAACCTCAATTTCTAACAATGATAGCCGCGCCTTTTCACCGGATGAAAGCGTTTGCGTTAAAGCACTAACCTGATGCTCCTTATAAAACAAGAATCGTCCTAAATGCTTGCGAATTTCCCTGTCTTCTAATAATGGAAATAGGTTTTTTGCATAATCAAAAACAGTAATGCCTGTTGGAATATGACCATAATTCTGGGTTAGGTAAAAAATATCTCTATTCTCAGGAGCTGATAACTTCCCCGCTGTAATCTCAATTTCGTCACTACTAACCAGCGCTTTAACCAAGGTTGATTTGCCGGAACCATTGTCGCCCAGGATTGCTAGCCTTTCCCCGCTGTTAAGCTTTAAATTAATTCCTTGAAGCTTAAAGCTACCCTTTCTATACGAAATAGCTAAGTTTTCACACAGAACCCTCAGCTTAGTCGGCGGCAAACGTCGGGCTTTAGAAACAGATAGCTGTAAAACTTGTGCACCTTGCGGTCGCAATTCTCGTGACTGATCTGCGAGTTCCTGTTTTTCACTAAGTGCTTTAGCTTGCTGCTTGCCTAAACTCGTCTCCGCCTGAGACTTTTTCGCATTATATGCAAGTTTTGGCATTCCGGACCTACCCTTTTGTGCTGACTTACTGGCCCGAGATTGCTTCTGAGCCATTGCTTCCATTGCCTTATTGTGCTGTTTGCGTTGACGCTCAATGGCTTCATAGTTTTGACGGCGTGCGTTTTCCTCTGCAGCTTTAGTCGCCATAAACGCATCATAGTTACCTGAGTAAACTTGCAGTTTTCCTCGATCCAACCACCAGATTTTTTCAGCAATGGCATTTATGAATGCACGGTCATGGGAGATAAACAGCACAGTTCCTTTAAAGTCCTGCAATAGCTGCAATAGCCACACTCTGCTTTTCAGGTCCATGTGATTGGTCGGCTCATCCAGAATAAGGAGATCTGGGTTCGTAACCAAGGCCCGGGCTATTGCCAGCTTCAATTTCTGACCGCCACTCAAATTAATTGCCGCACTTTCGATATATCCGTTCAGATCTAAGGTGCTCAGTACTTTGGTGGCACGCTCTTGAATGGCATAGGCATCGCCTTGCTCTACCTGTTGTTGCAGGCTGTCATAAAGCGCAGCCGTTTCAGGATCATCAGAAAAATCCTCTAGCAGCATTCCAAAAGCTTGTAACGCTTGCAACGGTGCGCGCACCCATTGGGTTGCAATATCATACACTGTTTGTTGCGGCCCCAATTCAAGTTCTTGTGGGACATAGCCCAAGCGCAAAGCGTCAGGCTTGATAATATGCCCCGAAGAAGGCTGTTCAATCCCCATTAATATTTTAATCAGCGTTGATTTTCCAGAACCATTATCACCAACCAGGGCAACCCTCGCACCAGGCCTAAGGGTGACGGTTATTCCTGTTAAGATCTCATGATGCGTGTAGCTTTTTGAAACAGCTTTGAATTCGATTGGTGTATGCATAAAGCACCTCCATAATCAGAGGAAACATTAGGCAAATTGCCAAAAGCTTAAAGAATATATGAAAATGATCAGAGCTTGAAGGTCAACTTGCCCACCAGCAATACATAGCTAAAGCCCATGTATTTGCGTGATATTAGACAAATAAAAACTTCATTGATCAGACAGCTCCGTTGGTTGAGTACAATATACTGTCTCATAGCTTAAGGAAAAAGTCCAGAAACAATAAGTAAAGCTTAAGCAGCATCTACTTTTATCGCAGCAGGCTTCTGATTCAAAAACCCTTTTAGCGCCTGGGCCATTTGCATGGCAGGTGTGCCGTACCTGAACATTGTAATCAGCTTGCCATCCCGACCCACAAGATAAACAAAGGTGCTGTGATCGATCAGATAATCACTGGCATCGTCTTCCTCAACCCGGGCAGAAAACACCCGAAAGCTTTTCGCCACATCATCGAGGTCAGTTTTTTGACCAGTAAGCGCTAGGAATGATGGATGAAACATACTCATATAACGATCAAGCACTTCTTGCGTATCCCGCTCCGGATCGACAGAGATAAAGAAGGGCTGAATTTCTGAGGCTTTATTCCCCATTAAACGAAGTGCCTCAGAGATTTGCTGCAGCTCAGTCGGGCAAAAATCCGGACAATAAGTGTAGCCAAAATACAAAAGCACCAGCTTGCCCTTATAATCCTCTGAATTAACAGGCTCTCCCTTATGACTTGTTAACTTAAACGGGCCACCAATTTCAATCGCTGGGGTTATCATTTGCGTTTCAATTTGAGTAACATCAGGCCTGTT
The DNA here is from genome assembly GCA_964350415.1 of uncultured Alphaproteobacteria bacterium. Lineage (GTDB taxonomy): Bacteria > Pseudomonadota > Alphaproteobacteria > CAYGJW01 > CAYGJW01 > CAYGJW01. Next base: position 1,662 of record CAYGJW010000056.1, on the reverse strand, counting down.
GGTTTTTTTTAGCCAACCGACCATCCCTGCCCCAACAATAAGGCACACAACTAAAAATCCTAAACCAGCAAAATGCATTGGACGCATAGACCGTCTCCCTTTTTAAAGCTTAAAGAGACTATAACGAAGAGAAGCCGTTTTCTCAAAGGAAATTGCAGTTATTTAAATGGGATGCCCCAAAGCTGCGGCAATCAAAATACATAAAGTGATCAGAAATGGGATGCTATACGGCCAAACGGTTATTTTTTTCTCTTCAAAATTAAACTTTCGCGCATCTATTTCAGCTATTTTTTTTGCAACAACAGCCCCAAGCAATATTCCTGGCGTAATGAATGTAAAAACAATCATTATTATATCAACAGTGTTTGTTGCCAGCGAAATATCGTTGATATAACGCCTACAATATAGGGATCCGATGAAAACACCATAAAAGACCCAAAAAGCCAAACCATGACGATTTAACCATTTTGATGTTCTTCCTGCTTTCTTATTTGCTGGCCAACTAGCGTCCCCATTTTTATCGAACCATTTATATTTAAACCAACGAGAATCACTCACAATAATTCCACCAATAATCACGCCAATTAAGTATAATATGCCATTGTAAGATACAGCATTTACAAAAGGTAAAGATGTTGAAGAATATGCAAAATAAGACACCTGAGATAGTAATAAGCCGTACAAATAAAAAGCACTAAGTAAGCTTAGTATTATTAAAAAATACGAAAGAGTTATTCTAATGTGGTAGGAAGCAGCACCGCGCTGCTCGATTGCTGGCCACTCTTTAGGAGTTGGATACAGAAGTTTAATTAAATTCACTTTTAATGCTCTCTTGTTATAATAATGCCAATTAAGATTGATTTAGGTATTAATAACACAAGATAGATCAGAAGTCAAGAGATGCAAGTATGCTGTCTAACACAAGCACAAACAATAGCAGCGAAGCCATTTTCTCAAAGGAAATTGCAGTTATTTAAATGGGATGCCCCAAAGCTGCTGCAACCAAAAGACATAACGTGATCAAGAAAGGGATGCTATACGGCCAAACGGTTATTTTTTTCTCTTCAAGGTTAAACTTTCTAGGCATGTTCATTGCATTTTGCTGAGCAACAAGAGCTCCGAATAGAATGCCTGGCGTAATGAATGCTAAAGCCCCAATGAATAGATCAATGATACTCGTTGCTGGTAATTTTGCATCTTTAATAATTTTTCCATAATTAGAGCCAAGAATAATGAAAGCAAGAGCAACATAAAACGCCAATCCATTACGGTGCATCCATTTGATCATTTTATTGGGCTCTTTCTTCGCTTTCCAGGCGGCTTCCCCTTTTTTATAAAGCTCTTTGCTGCTAAACCAAAAAGTCATATTTACAAAAAGAGAAAAGACGAGTCCACCTGCTGAAAAATATAAAATTTTTGGAAGTATATAGGTTAAATCAATTTCTCGCATCGCAGTGGCAAAGGCTGTTTCATAGCCGGCAAAGTAAGGCGTCTGCAGCATCAATATACCGTAGAGATAAAAAGCCACGACAGCGCTCACCATGATTAGAAAGGTAGGAACCGTTATATTCATACAATAGGAGGCAAAACCGCGCTGCTCAATTTCCGGCCATTCTTCATAAGTTGGGGAATATAGTTTATATAATTTCATTTTTTCCTCCT
>CAYGJW010000055.1:0-8590 GCA_964350415.1 uncultured Alphaproteobacteria bacterium | reverse complement strand
CTGATAGCAGACCTCAAAAAACTGCTCAAAGAATCTTATTAGGTGTCAGCCCCAATAATTTTTTTAAACATAACAAACCTCTTTCTTAACTCAAGTATAGTAAGTAATACTACCACAACAAAACCAATAAGTCAACAAACATTACCTGTATAAAATTAAGAATACATTCTTATATGCATTAAAAGAACCATGTCGCTTATAATCTGGCTTACCAGAATTTAAGATAAGGAGATTTTTTCTGATATCCAGGCGCTGTGCGCCGTAGCGTACACTTGCATGTTAAAGCGATGCAACGAAGGTATCAGGAATACAGAATCCATTTTATAGGAAATCGTAAAACAGATCTGCCATAGATCAACAACAACTTGTATAGCCAATCTTTAAACAAAAAAAAACGGGCCCGAAGGCCCGCTTTTGAAACAACAATCGAGAAAATCGATTAACGTTTTGAGAATTGGAAGCTACGACGTGCTTTAGCAAGACCGTACTTCTTACGCTCAACTTTACGGCTGTCACGTGTGACAAAGCCGTTTGAACGCATTGCGCCGTGTAATTCAGGCTCAAAGTTCACAAGTGCGCGCGCTAGGCCATGACGAATGGCGCCAGCTTGACCCGACAAACCACCACCCGTAACGGTACAAATGATATCGTACTGTCCTGTGCGGCTTGAAACATCAAAAGGCTGATTGATCATCATGCGCAGAACTGGGCGTGCGAAATACGTTTCAAACTCACGCTTGTTAATCGTCACTTTACCCGTACCTGGTTTAATCCAAACACGTGCAACGGATTCTTTACGACGACCTGTTGCATAAGCACGACCAAATTTGTCTAGCTTTTGAACACGTACCGGCGCATCATTTTCTTGAGTTGCTGCTACAGCTTCCTTAAGATCTTGAAGTTCAACTGTTTTTACCATAATTAAACACGCCTCGCATTCTTAGGGTTCATTGAACGCACATCAATCACTTCAGGAGTTTGAGCGGTATGAGGATGCTCAGATCCGCCATACACTTTAAGCTTTGTAAGCTGCTCACGTCCCAAAATACCTTTAGGCAACATACGTTGAACTGCTTTCATAAGAACGCGCTCAGGATATTTACCTTCGATGATTTGTTTCGCTGTTTGGCTTTTAATACCACCAGGGTGACCCGTATGGCGATAATAAACCTTATCAGCAAGCTTGTTGCCGGTAAGAAGTACTTTCTCAGCATTAATCACGACAATGTGATCACCACAATCGATATTCGGTGAGTACATTGGCTTATGTTTACCACGTAGGCGCATCGCAATCAGCGACGCTAGGCGACCTAGAACGAGGTCAGTAGCATCAACAAGATACCACTTCTTAACAACCTCTTTAGGTGTAGCAGAATATGTTTTCATTACATCCGTCTCTTACAATAAATAGATGCATTATTATATACGGCAACTGGCGTGTGCAAGTCAACTCATTTTTCCCTGGAATTATGCGGCATTTGAAGGCGGTACCAGAGTATTCCGCCATAAGGCGTTGATAGAATTGAATTTTATCCGTTTAAGAAATTGCATTTAATTTGCGCAATCCTATGAGCCTTACTCATCATCCGCACTTGGCACGACTGTTTTCTCTTTAAACAAGATATCCAAACGATATACAGCGTAAACCCATAAGGCGATCATGATAAAGACAACGATCGATAGATAAGGGGCAATCATCGCTTGTGTACTGCCAACGATAGCAATCAACAAACCTTGCTGGACAAGGGCTCCTCCCGCTTTACCCAAGCGGTTCCCAACCACATCAACTGCAGCTTTACCCTTGACCTTAAGATGCTCATCTAGTGGGATATAAGCCATTTCTTTGGTAGGATCAAACAATGCGTTTTTTGTACTTTTTGAGAATACATTCTGAATCGCCCCAAGCCCCGCAGCAAAAATAATAGGGGTCCAGCCGAAAATTTCGATTACAGGGGCAAAGGTATCTTGAAACAAGACAAAGGCAAAAAAGAAGAAGCCCGTAACACCAAAGACAATGGGGGTTGCCATTGCCGCCACGCGCCAGCTAAAGACCCTGAGAATGTTTGCCCCTATCAATGTAAGGACCATTGTTGCAACACCAGCCCATTTAATCACACCGCCCAAAGCATTGGTAAATGTATTGGGGTCAGGATTTAGTGTTTTCAGCTGATCTTTCCAGGTCAGTTCAATCAAATTAATTGTGATACCGTAACAGAAAACAAGAATCGCAATAAAACCAAGATATCTTGATGAGAAAACATGTCTAAAGCTTTCACGTAATCCAACTTTGATCTTAGGTTTTTTCATCACTTCTGTCGTATTCACACAATAACGGGGGTCCGGGACAACAACTTTCTGCATCCAGTAATAAATAGCCAGGGTGATTAAGCCACTTAAAACTGCTGCGGACATCAAGTACTGCAGACTTTCCCCCCACTGATCAGCGCCCGGTGGAAGGTTGCCTCTTACCTCTGTAAAGTACTCAAGAATAAACCCTGCCCCAACAATGAAAGAACTTCCCAACACGCCAAGCAGCGCATAATAACGCCGCGCTTCTGAAACCCGCGTAATATCATTAGCAAACTGCCAGAAAAGCAGCAAAATCACGACACTGACCCACAGTTCTGCCATGATATAGAACGTTACATAGGTCCAGTGCCCCCAAATTGGGAATAGCCATTGAAGCCTTGGGTAGGCTAACTTAAGCCCTTCAATAATCTCAGGCGCGGGCTGCAGCATATCTTTGTTTGGATAAATCCAAAAAGCAAATAACGCAAAATAAATGATAAAAGGCACAAAACTTACATAAAACAAGCGCGATTTAGAAAGAACACTACTTAGTTTTGTATAAACAATAAAAAACAAGAAAGCTACAGGTACAATAACCCAAAATTTAATGAATGAGATAACTTCAACGCCTGAGCCGCCAGCGGTAACAATTAAAGCATCTTTTACACCTCGGAAAATTCCGTAATTAAATAAAATAAAAGCCTTCATTAAGGCTAAGGGGATAAATTTTTTACATTCCCAACCACGGATGGGAAAAAGTCTGGCGCGCCACTTTGAAAAGACGGGTGGTTTCAATCCATTAATTATGCTCATAATCCCCAACAAACTTCAAAAAAAACGCAGCCAAGCCGCGCGAATAATGACAACAAAACGAGCATACAAAAATCACAAGTACGCTCTTGTCGCCACAAGATAAGCTCTACAGGCTTATGAATCAAGGCCTAAATGGCACTAAGCTCCTGCATTTTTTTAAGGCAAGCCTTAACAGTGAGCTTTTTACGCTTTAGCCACAAAAAAACCTGCGGTTTTACACCATATTGCAAGCCCTCTGATAGCAATAGGTCAAACAGATACCGGGCTTGGCTTCTTATCTAAAGCATTTTCATCAACAGGAAGGTCTGAGTTTTTAAGCTCACTCTCAGATTCATTATGATGATGTGCGTGCTCTTTTTCGTGGAATAAGCGGCTTAAACCGCGCACAGCAAAAATCCAAACAAAAACCATCACAACAACAACAACAGACAGATACGGCGTAATGGTCATTTGATCACTACCTAGGATTGCAATAATCAACCCTTGCTGAATCAAAGCACCACCTGATTTCCCCAGTCGGCCGCCAACAACATCGACTGCGGCCTTGCCCTTCATCTTAAGATGGTCATCTAATGGGATATAAGCCATCTCTTTGGTTGGGTCAAAAAGCGCATACTTTGTACTTTTTGAAAACACATTCTGGGCTGTGCCAAGCCATGCAGCCATCGCAACAGGCGCCATACCAAAGAAGACAACGAACGGGGCAAATGTTTCTTGAAAGAGAATAAAAGCAAAAAATATAACCCCAGTTATACCGAAGACAATTGGGGAAATAACAGCGGCTGTCTGCCAGCTAAACATACGCAAAACATTTGCACCAACCAAAGTTAAGACCATTGTAACAAGCCCAACGTATTCAATCGCAACCCCCATTGCCTTACCATAAGAGTTTGGATCAGTGTGCAGCAACTTAAGCTGATGTTTCCAAGTTGTTTCAATAAGATTTATCGTGACCCCATAACAAATGACAAGCAGCGCAATATATCCTAAATATTTTGAGAAAAAGACATAACGCATACTCTCAACGAAGGAAATTTTATACTTAGGCTTTTTTTGTGCGGCCACAGTTTGAGGACAATAAATTGGATCAGGTACGATCACTTTTTGGATCCAATAATAGATCATGATGACAAGGAACCCACAGCCTACAACTGCCGTCATAAGATATTTAAGACTTACACCCCAGGCATCCACATCCTCTGGAAGTTGTTCATGAATATCAGAAAAATACTGTAAGACTCGACCCGCAACAAAAACAAAGAAACTGCCAATAAGTCCAAGCAACGCGTAAAAACGTTTCGCCTCCGTCACTCGCGTAATGTCATTTGCAAATTGCCAAAACAATAAGTTAAGAACAACACTAACCCACAATTCAGAAGCAATATAAAATGTGACGTATGTCCAGTGCCCATAAATAGGGAACACCCAACGAATCCTTGGATACGCAAGCTTTAAAGCCTCTATTGTTTCCATAGAAGGCTGCATGATCTCGCGGTTTGGGTATATCCAAAACGCAAACGCAGCAAAGAAAAGAATAAAAGGGATCAGAGTAACATAGAACAAAGTTGTTTTATTTAAATGATTACTCAACTTCGCATAAGTAAAGAAGAAGAATAAGGCACTCGGAACAACGACCCAAACTTTGATGAAGTTAATAACCTCAACACCAGAGCCGCCTGCTGTAATAATCAAGGCATCTTTTATACCGCGCAATAAAGAGTAATTAAAAAGAATACACGCCATCATCAAAGCGAGAGGAATGACTTTTTTGCCTTCCCAACCACGAATAGGCCAGAATATGGCTCGCCATTTCGAAAAAATTGGCGGGGCCATCTCTTTATTTTTCGCCACAAATACCTACCTGAAAATAAATTCTGAGTTCATTACGTTGTAAGGGCCTAAACAACCGTTAAACGACTACAATGCTCTTTGAGCTACAACATATTGTGTTTGAGGCATGAAATCAACACCAAATAAGCTAAAATAATGTTTTTTAGAATCATAAACCTCCAGAGCAAAAGATTACCTGGATAAAAAGCACTTACTAACTATAATAATTACTAAAAACAAGAGAGAAGAACTATTTGAAAAATATTAAAGTAAAAATACAAATAGGAAACATTATAAAAACCGATGATAATAGCAGAATTTAACGGATATATACTCTTATACAACCAAACATGATCCTGATAATTATTACATGATAACAAAACAATAATAATAAGATCTAAATATAAGCATTTCGTACACAGGACATTACAAGAGTAATAAAAAACCAAAGGTAAAATTTTAGCAACAATAACCATACTGCCATTGCTTGGGGTTAATGATTTATTAACTTATCTACCTTGATTTTACTACTTATTTTCTTGACCATTTAAGTAAGAAGATGTAATTATTTTACAAATAACATTTAATAACTGGAAGGAAAGACCTTAAATGATATCCAAAGCACAAAGAGTCTTCCCTCGATCTGTGTCTCTACTCACTCCTGTTATCCTTATTCTAACGGCATCGTTCAGCATTTTTGCAATGTTCTTTGGATCTGGCAATCTCGTTTTCCCTCTGACCATAGGGCAAATGACCGGAAATTCCTGGATTGCGGGAAATATTGGGCTGCTTATCAGCGGTATTGGCCTTCCTTTTTTAGGGCTTTACTGCGTGTATCGATGTAATGGTGACTATCATATATTCTTTAAGCCTCTAGGAAAAATCCCAGCAGCGGTCATTCTCATTTTTCTCCTCTCACTTATTGGACCTTTTGGTGTTGTACCTCGGTGTATCGCCGTTGCATACGGCAGCTTTACTCTTATTTCACCCAGCACACCCCTGTGGATTTTTAGCCTGATCAGCTGCCTGGTCCTCGCGGCTATGCTTGTTAATATGCAAAAACTTGTTGGTATTATTGGCGGCATTCTTACTCCAATTCTTTTAATTGCTGTCCTCGTTATTATTTATCAGGGTATCCAAAACCCACCACACATCCATACTGTTGCAAGTGTGAGCAATGATTGGGCTCTCAAATCTGGGTTTGTCACAGGTTTCCAGACCATGGACCTACTTGCGGCTTTCTTTTTTAGTGGGCTGGTTACGCATCACGTTAAGCAGAAGCTGGAAAGCTTGCACCATGTCAGCTCCAACAATATCAATGAGCGCTTTAAGCGTTACGAGAATACACTTGTTCTTCTGTCGATGATCTTAGGAATGGGTATTTTAGCAGGCATTTACTCTGGACTCGTTTACTTAGGGTCTATTTTCGGCCCGGTGATTGCTGGGCATTCCAAGGAAATGGCAATTGGCATCATTGCCCAACATACCTTGGGACCTGCAGCGGGGGCTATTGTTTGCGTGACGGTTGCCCTTGCTTGCCTGACCACTGCGATCGCCCTGCTCGCCGCAACCATGGAGCATTTACAAGATCACGTACTTAAAAAGCCAATCGCTCAATGGCAAGCAATCGCTCTACTTACGACGATTACATTTGTTATGTCTTTAATTGGATTTGAAAGCATCATGGAAACGTTAGGCCCAATCTTGGGTGTTCTATACCCTGGACTTGCTGCATACACAGCTGCGTATATGGTTAGCCTTATACTGAAAAAGCCTCTGCCCCAAGCTATTTATCTAAGCATTCTTTTTGGCAGCAGCCTACTATATATGCTTTTAACCTAGGTGATTTGACAAAGGTATAACAAATAAAGTATCTTTTGTGACTTGCTCGTTGCTTAAGACAAAGCAAAAACCATACGTATTGCCTCTTCAGACAAAACAACATATTTATAACGACTTGTTCATCCTAAAATAAAGCAACTCAACATGCCTTCTGACCACTCCCCAAAAATGATCGACCCAGCAACATCGCCTTCTAAGTTTAAAAACTTTAAAAGTATTGCCCTTCTCGTCTTAACCTCAGGGTTTAGTGTTTTCGCAATTTTCTTTGGTGCTGGCAACCTGGTTTTTCCCATTAATGTTGGCATTGAAAGCGGCACTTCTTGGGAATGGGGCATGCTTGGACTCCTTATAAGTGATCCAGGTGTTCCTTTACTCGGCATGTTCGCCCTGTATTTTTTTGATGGAGATTATAGGGATTTTCTCAAGCCCCTCGGTAAATACGCCTGCTTTATTCTACCCCTACTTATTCTCAGTCTTATTGGGCCTTTTGGAGTAATTCCCCGCTGTATTACCGTCGCTTACGGCAGCTTCGTTCTTATTGCACCAGAAACACCGCAATGGCTGTTTAATGCTATCAGCATTCTTGTTATTGCATCCCTGTTTATTCGCTCAAAAGAAATTGTTGGCCTGATCGGCAGCATCCTAACGCCTGTCTTGTTAATTTCATTGATCTTTATTCTATACCAAGGCATTGCAGGCAGCACACCGCCAGATCATGCGCATATTCACCTTGATCGCAACGCCCTGTTTAATGGACTTGCCCAAGGCTATCAAACCATGGATTTGATGGGATCAATTTTCCTATCCATCCTGATCATTAATCATATTCAGCGTAGCTTTCAACGCATGCGTCTAAATTATGCAAAAAAACAACTGACGACAATCCATCTAGAGCCCAGTCATACATCAACCTTAATTGCTATGACATTGGGCATGGGACTGTTGGGACTGATTTATGCTGGCCTGGTTTATTTAGGGGCTGCTTACAAGGACGTTCTGATCTCTCATCCGCAAGAAATGGCCATTGGGGTCATTGCCCATGAAACCCTGGGACGTCACGCGGGAACTGTTGTTTGCCTTGCTGTTACCCTAACCTGCCTAACAACAGCGCTGGCTGTCACTGCCGTCTGCGTTCAATATATCCGGGAAGTCTTAACACCTTCAAAGCCTTTACGTAAGCGCTATTCGGTTGCGATCATTCTTGCTATCAGCTTCCCCATTTCTTTGGGCGGCTTTAAAGCAATTGCAAGCACTCTCGGCCCCTTACTTGAGATCATCTATCCCGCACTTATCCTGCATACATTACTCATTCTTACAGCCCAGCTAAGTAAAGTTCAAATCGCGCCAAGGGTCTACCAGGCTTTCTTCGCCATTGGCTGCCTCCTACAGCTTGGCTATTGGGCGCTTTAGGTTGCGGAATTAAAAAACAAAATACAATAACTTTATTATTGCAACAGTGTTGACTTCGTGTTAAAAAAGAAACAGTCAATACGACACAATACCAAAAAGGAAATGAATATGAAAAAAATTATTGCAGTTACACTTTGCTTATTCTTTGGCTTTGCAAGCGCTAATGCAGCCTACCCAAAGCTTAAAGACCATGCAACAGGTCATGAATTTACACCATTGTTTATAGCTTTAGGCTGTGCGGATAAAACAGTTACAATTAATAACACGCCATATGAAATAACGCTTAGTAAACAGTTTCAAAAAGATTCTAAACAAAATTCAGATAAATCTAACTTCACTAAATTCAAAAGACAATACAAAGCTATAAATGATAAAACATATCTTAATTTGTATTACGCTCTGGAAA
>CAYGJW010000054.1:0-8781 GCA_964350415.1 uncultured Alphaproteobacteria bacterium | reverse complement strand
GACGCAATTAAACCTGGGTCGATTATTCTACTGCACGATGGAGGAGGCATCCACCGACACGCGACGGTTAAGGCGACTGAGCTCCTTATTCCAGCTCTACACAACCGCGGCTACAAATTTGTAACTGTATCAACACTTCTTTTCCTACATGAGGATCCAAGCATTAGACTTCAACTTGTACATGAAAGCATGCCAAACTCACTCAAACAACGTGTTGAAAAAGCAACGAGATAAAAAATAAATAATCGCAGAAATCAGTTATAACTTAACAAAAGATATAAATTACGTATACTATTAGAAAATAAACAAATCATAGGATTTAGATTGATGAACCCTGCAATTTCCATCGATCAGTTCTTACAAACAGACTCAGCATTTTCTGTATGTCCGACCAGAGACCTTTCAACGCTTCTTCCTTACGTTATACAAAAAAAAGTTAGCAAAGGGACCGTTCTTTATAGAGAACTCGACGATGCAAAAAATCTCTATTTTATTGTTTCAGGCACAGTCAAACTAACAAGTGATACAAACCCGGGAAACATCATAACAGTTGCTGATGGATATTTTGGTGAAGAAGCTGCCGTTAAGGCAGAAACATATATTGCCACTGCGATTACCCAGGAAGAAACCGAAATTTTAGTGCTTCCGTCTTATGCCCTTAATCGACTGGGAAAATATCTTGACCATATCGAAAAGCATTTTCTTTTTTCTCTCACACAAAAAATGGGAATTGACGCCTTAAAATTAAAAAACCCCTTAAAAAAACAATCAGAGAATAAAAAAGAAGAATTAAGAGAATCCTTAGGATGGATCCTAACAATTATCTCTCCCATTAGTGCCTATTACTTTCTGCAAGGGACAACACTTCCTCCCAGCTCTATTTATTTTCTTTCCATTCTTTCTGCTTCCGTGACAATGTGGATTTTTAGACTTGTTCCTGACTTTGTACCAGGACTCTTTGCAATTCTTGCCGCACTTATCATGGGACTTGCTCCAACCCAAACGATTCTTTCTGGCTTTACGTCCAATGGATTCATACTGGCGATGAGTATTTTTAGCCTTGGCAGCATCATTGTTGGCTCGGGGCTTGCTTATCGCATCATGCTTATTATTTTAAAGCATGTCCCACCCAATCAAACTCTTTACAACATAAGCGTGCTTTGCGCTGGAGGGATTTTTACACCTATCGTCCCTTCTATGATGGCTCGGATGGAATTAACAGCACCTTTTATTGCTGATCTCACGCAAGGGGCTAAGTTCTACAGGCGCGGCTATGCGTCAACACGCTTAGCATTAACGAGCTTTATTTCGGTATCAATCCTTGCTCCTGTTTTTTTAAGTAGCTCCCCTTTTAACTTTCTTGTCCTTGGCCTCCTACCGGTACAAGATCAGCAACAGTTTTTATGGTTAGGATGGCTCAAAGCTGCTGGGGTCTACACCCTAGTTTCCCTCTCTTTATTTCTTATAACATCTAGCTTCTTTTTTAAGAATGAAGAGCTCACCCTTACTTCTAAAAGCGAAATTAAGAGCCAGCTCAAGCTTTTAGGGCCCATGACACAGCATGAAATATCCGCTATCATAGGATTTATTATATTTATAACAGGTGTAATGACTTCATCTTACCATAGAATTCCAACTGCGTGGCTTGGACTGATTCTTCTTTTTGGCTTCCTGGCCCTTAATTTTTTCACGAAAGATGATTTTCGCTCTAAAGTTAATTGGCCGGTTCTTTTCATAATCATTGGAATTATTGGCATTGCAAACACGCTTAAGTACCTACAAATTAACGTCTGGTTATCAGACAATCTTAGCTGGATGGTTACCTATATGAGAGAAAGCTTTGCACTCTTTCTGTTTTTTCTTACAGCCCTTACGTTTGCCTTAAGGGTTTTCATCCCCTCTGTTATTGTCACAGTCATTCTTGTCATGGTGTTTATGCCACTCGCTTTTGCAGGTGGTGTTAGCCCATGGGTTGTTGCTTTTTGCATCCTCGTCCTCAGCGAAACTTGGTTTCTTCCATACCAATGTTTTTATTTTATTCCGTTTCGAGAAACCAATAATACCACGGCATTTTTTGATGAAAAAAAATTCCTATCTTATAACTTTTTTGTGAACTTTATTAAAATTGTTGCTTTATTTGCCTGTATTCCCTACTGGCGCCAAATCGGTTTATTGTAAACGATGATGGATACTAAAAAAGTAGGCATAAAAGCTGAAAAAGGAAAAAACAAATCATGAATAAAAAAACATCCCTCCGACTTCTTTTTGCCTCTATCTTTGTCATAGGATCAGCGGCTATCCTGGTCCGCTACAATGCTGCAAGACCTGTTATCCTTGTTCTACAAAGCTATAACACAGATTACTCATGGTCACGAGACGTCAATATTGGCCTTGGGCGTGTCTTCGATCACGATTCCCGCAATATCATCCACTATCACTACATGGATACAAAAAACCATACAAGTAAGGCTTTTTTGGAAAAAGCTGGGCTGCTTGCGCGACGTGTAATTGATTCACTCCAGCCTAATATTCTTATTGCAATTGATGACAATGCACAATCACTTGTCGCGAAACATTATATTAATCATGAAAAAATCAAAATTGTGTTTGCTGCAGTGAATGCTAAGCCAGAGAAGTATGGTTACACAACAGCAAACAATGTGACAGGTATTCTTGAGCGCAACCAGCTTTCTGCAATTCGAGACGCATTCAAACTCATGGGAAAAGAGCATATTCCAGATCATCCTATTCGCATCGCAAATCTTGGTGATTTGTCAAATAGTGTGAAAATCAACGAAGAATTTATTAAAGAATTTGATTGGTCTCCCGTTGAACTTAAACATTCAGTTCTTGTAGGAACCTTCCCTGAATGGAAAGAAACAGTTAAACGCCTCGAAAATGAAGTTGATTTTTTCTTCTCAACAAATTACCGAACCCTGAAGCATAAGCCTGGTGGTACACAAAACGTCCCTCCTGAAGAGGTCGTCCAATGGACTTTAGAAAATTCTAAAACACCCATCATCGGAAGCCATGGCTTCTTCGTTGAAGAAGGTGGGCCGATTGCAATCGCAACGTCCCCTTACGAACAAGGCGAAGTTGCTGCTCGTATTGCAATGGATGTGATTAAAGGCAAAGACATAAAATCCATTCCTATTCGCAGTACCGAGCAATTTGTTGTCTTTATGCGTGAAGATGTTATGAAGAAAAAGGGCATCAAAATTGATGGCGTATACAAGGCCTTTGCAATTGCAACAAACAATTACTACATCAATATAATTGAGGATAAATAATTGCTGCTTTACCTCAGCAGACCAACCTCAAAGCAATTCTTCTACTTGAATATCCATATCCTCTTCTTCATACCCAGAAGAGGATCCATCCCTAGATGGCGTTAAGGGAATAGGCTTGTCGGTAACTTCTGAAGTGAATTGTGTTGGATTAACTGGCTTTGGTTTCCCTGTGTGCGGATTAACTGGTGCATTTTTAAAGTCAACAGGCTGGGAGGCAGCTGGCAAGGATGGGCGCATAGAGTGCATGTAAGGGGCCCTAGAAATACCCTGCGATCCAGTATTTCCGTGTCTATTTAACAACTCCAGTAGCCCCGACAGACTCATTGGAACACGAGCCCGACAACCACTTCCGAAAACAATGTTTTTTAATGATGAATCTGGGCAGTCATAATAAAGCTTATTCCAGTCTCCCATACTAACGATTGCAGACCCATTAATTGCGCCCCCTGCAAAAAGCCCTTTAGAACGGGAAAATACATAAGTATCTGAGTCAAAGTTAAGGGTTGTTTCTGCTGCGATTCCACCACCAACAGGGCCAACAGCAACGCTAACTCCTGCGCCAAAAGAGACACGTTTTTCAACAAGCATTTTAAGCGCTCGCTTATTCATGATGACCAGGACAACCTCAGAATTTTCAACACCAATTTGTAAGCCTGCACTTAGACTTGTTAAATTAACAAAGCACGGACCTTTCCAATCGTGTACGTCATCCCGTGCAAACAAAACACCAGAACCATTACTACCCCCAATAATAAAACCGCCTTTTACAAGACTTGGGATAATTAAAACACCGCCCTTTGCCTTCTCCAACACCTTTGGCAAAGCACTAAAACCACGATCAGATAACATACTCCGCAAAGAAGTCTCAGAACGATTCAGTAGCTCCTGTAGCTTCTGCTGCTCTACTTTAGCTTCAACCATTAGAGGCATTAACAACACAAAATAAAATACAAAGCTTTTTAAGCTTGGGCTAAATTTTGTTACTAAACGCAAAACATATTTAAGCCATAGTTTTCTTTTTGTCATTTCTTCGTGCTTCCTTGTATCTTTAATACATACGAACATATTGAGTTCATATTTCACAGTAGATCCTGGTTAGAGTTCTACATACCCCACTTATAATCAAGACCTTGTTACGATAAGCCTCTAAAAAACATTTAGCAGTAAAATCCTTATTTGTCACTCTTATGTCCATGGGTACTTTATTAAAATTCGTTACTTAAATACCTCACTAAGCCCTAAATTATGCACTTTAGACGATTATTATGTTAATTCTTTAATAAAGCCTTTATTATTGTAGCTGTCCATACATTACTCCCTCGAAAGGTGATTCCGATGTTTGCGCAAAAGAAGAAGGAAAAACAAGATCTTCTTAATAAGACGATTGCTGTAAAAGACGAACCGAATTTTACAGGCGCCTCAGAAGACATTCAATCTTTTATAGCAAGGTTCTATGCTCATGTGAGCTTAAATGAACTACAAAACTTTACACCCAACCAGCTTTTTGCTTTGGCATCTTCCATACGATCGTTTTTAAGCATACGAAAGCCTGGGGAACCCAAAGTCCGCGTCTATAACCCGCGAATAGAAGACAGTGGCTGGATTAGTACGCATACTGTCATTGAAATTATCAACGATGATATGCCCTTCCTTGTTGATTCAATTACGGCTGAACTGGGACGCCTTGACCTCTCAGGTCATCACTTCATACACCCAACTTTTTCTATTGAGCGTGATGCAGAAGGTCAACTCATCAATATTGATTACGATGCAGATCAACAACAGTCTCAAGCCATTGAATCTGTTATTCATATCCAAATCAATGAGCAGTCTTCCCCCGAAACACATAAACACATACGCCATGCCATCCTTAAGGTTCTTGGTGATATCCGTGTTGCTGTTAAAGACTGGCAACCAATTAGAAAACAACTTCATGCCGTGACCAAGGACTTGGCATCCATCCGAGAAAAACCAAAGCTTAATAAGCTGATCAAGCAAGCCGATATCAACGAAATTACAGCATTCTTAGAGTGGCTTGATGATGCTCATTTTACTTTCCTAGGGTACAGAAATTGTAAGTATGTCAAACAAGGCAATACAACAGCTGTTCAGTTTGCAAACGGCCTTGGGATACTGCATGATGAAAACACGCCGCTTTACAATAATATGCGTAATTTTGATGCCATCCCCAGCGATGTCCAGGAATTTTTAAAACGCCCAGATCCTCTTTTAATTAGTAAGTCTAATAAACGTTCAACAGTGCATCGTGCAACCCACATGGATGTTATTAGCATTAAAAGCTATGATGAAAAAGGGACTGTCATTGGTGAACACCGATTTGCAGGCCTCTTCACCTCAACGGTCTACTTTACATCCCCTCAGAAAATTCCTTTGCTCAGACGCAAGCTAAATAAGGCCCTGACTCGAGCTCAGTTTAAACCTACTAGCCATGCAGGAAAAGCGCTTGTTCACATTCTCAGCACATTCCCTCGGGATGAGCTTTTTCAAATCAGCGACGATGATCTCTACCACATTTCAATGGGAATTCTTGAGCTTAAGAATACGCAAAATATTGCGCTTTTTGCTCGGATGGATCCTTTTGAACGTTTTGCTTCGTGCTTTGTTTACGTACCGCGCGACATCTATTCAACAAATTTGCGTGTTAAGATCCAAGAGATTCTAGAAAAATCTTTTGACGGGGAAGTTACCGCTTATTACACACAACTTTCTGATGAAGCGCTGGCGCGCCTGCACCTTATAATAAAGACAGAACCAGGGAAAATTCCTAACGTCGATTACAAACATCTTGAAGCACAGCTGGTTGAGGCTGGTCACACTTGGCACGATTTCTTTAAGGAATCACTTATTGAATCTCGCGGCGAAGAAAAGGGGCTTGAGCACTTTTCACTCTTTGGGCGAGCATTTCCGTCTGCTTATCGTGAAACGTTTAGTCCTGGTATCGCTGTCTCTGATATCCAATATATTGAGGACTCGATTCACGACAACAACCTTAAGATTAATCTTTATCAGCAAAGAATGAGCGATGAAAAGAATCTCTCTTTAAAGCTTTTTAATACATCAGAGTTTATCCCTCTCTCCACTGTTCTTCCTATGTTGGAACAAATGGGCATGCGGGTGATCACTGAGATTCCTTTTAAAATCCGCATCCCAGCCAAACAAGCAACTGTTTGGGTTCATTACTTTACACTTGAAACAACCAATGCAATCGACATTGGTATCATCAAAGCTAACTTTGAAGAATGCTTCCTTAAGCTTTGGGCCAAAGAAATTGAAAACGACAACCTTAACCAGCTCGTATCACATACAAATTTAAATTGGCGTGATATCGTTGTTATCCGTGCTTATTGTCGCTACCTACGTCAAGCTCAGGTTCTTTTTTCCCAGGAATATTTGGGTGAAGTTCTCATTAAAAATGCACCTATTGCTGAACTTCTATGCAATCTGTTCAAAGTATTTTTTGACCCGCACAACCGAACGAATGAACTGGATGTCGCTCAAAAGATTATTAATGAAATTCATGAAAAACTTGAAGAAGTTGCAATCTTAGATGAAGACAGAATCCTAAGAAGAATCTTAAATCTTATCCAAGCAACGATACGGACAAACCATTTCCAAAAAAATGAAGATGGCAAGCTTAAAAATTACCTTTCTATCAAATTTAACAGCCAAAAAATAGACGAACTCCCTCTACCCCGCCCTCTTTATGAGATTTTCACATACTCTCCTTATATGGAAGCGATTCACTTACGGGGCGGTAAGGTTGCACGAGGCGGCATTCGTTGGTCCGACCGTCGTGAAGATTTTCGGACTGAAGTACTTGGGCTTATGAAAGCTCAAATGGTTAAAAATTCCGTGATTATACCCATCGGATCTAAGGGTGGCTTTGTCGCAAAACAGCTCCCTGAGAATGGTGATCGAGATGAAACAATGCAAGAAGTCGTTCGTTGTTATAAAACGATGATTTCAGGAATGCTCGATCTTACCGATAACCTAGTAGACGGGCATATTGTCCCCCCAAAACAAGTTGTACGCAGGGATCAGGACGACCCTTATCTAGTTGTTGCCGCAGACAAAGGTACCGCAACCTTCTCCGATATCGCCAATGGTGTTGCCCGGGAATACAAATTCTGGCTTGACGATGGCTTTGCTTCGGGGGGCTCAAAGGGTTACGACCATAAGAAAATGGGCATCACCGCGCGCGGGGCTTGGGAATCTGTTAAGCGACATTTCAGAGAAAAAGGAATTAACACTCAAACGACAGAGTTTACAGTCGTTGGTATCGGGGATATGGCAGGGGATGTTTTTGGTAACGGGATGCTGTTATCTGAACATATTAATCTTGTTGGCGCCTTCAACCACATGCATATTTTCATTGATCCGCACCCTGTTGCAAAGACTAGTTTCAAAGAAAGGCAGCGCCTCTTTAAACTCCCCCGTTCAGCCTGGACTGATTACAATACAGATCTTATCTCTAAGGGTGGCGGCATTTACAATCGGGCAGCTAAGTCCATCAAACTTACAGATGAAATCAAAGAACTCTTTGATATTGAAGCGGATGAAGTTACACCGAATGAACTCGTACGCTACATGCTAAAAGCCTCCATTGACTTACTTTGGTTTGGTGGTATTGGCACCTATGTAAAAGCTGAAGATGAATCCCATGCAGATGTCGGTGACCGGGCAAATGACCGTCTTCGGGTCAATGCAAGCGAACTGCGCTGTCATGTTATTGGGGAAGGTGCAAACCTTGGCATTACACAGCGTGCGCGCATTGAGTTTGCCCTGTGTGGCGGCAGCTCTAACACAGATGCGATCGATAACTCAGCGGGTGTTGACTGCTCAGATCATGAGGTCAACATCAAAATTCTATTTGGGCAATTGCTTGCGTCGAAGACATTCACAATGGCTGAACGCGATACAATGCTCGAGGAAATGACACAGGAAGTTGGCGAACTGGTTCTTGTCGACAATTACTTGCAGACGCAAGCAATCTCACTCGAAGAAATGGGGTCTATAAAACGTCTCAACGATCATGTTCGACTTATTCAAAACTTGGAAAAAGAACGTCGCTTAGACCGCGCGCTTGAAGCATTACCAAGTGATAAGGCTTTGAATGAACGCAGGGCAACAGGCCGAGGCCTTACACGGCCTGAACTCGCTGTTATTCTTGCCTACAGTAAAATTTCTCTTTACGAAGATTTACTCGCCTCAAATTTGCCAGATGATCCTGACCTTCAGAAGCTCCTTCTCGGTTACTTCCCTCAGCTTATTCAGGAAAAATTTGCGACACACCTATCAGAGCATCGACTGAAACGCGAAATTGTTGCGACTGTTTGTGCAAACAATATTATTAACCGTGTTGGGTGTACTTTTGTCAACGAGATGAAGCTCAAAACAAACAGTAGCATTGGTACAATTGCCCAGGCTTATATCATCGTTAAAGATGCTTATGAACTTGATGATTTATGGC
>CAYGJW010000053.1:0-8844 GCA_964350415.1 uncultured Alphaproteobacteria bacterium | reverse complement strand
CTTGACCCTCGGCGTTATAACGGCGCTGTTTTCTTAGGACTGAATGGAATTGCCGTGAAAAGCCATGGCGGAACCGATGCCATTGGCCATGCTTCAGCAATTAGTGTTGCAATTGATATGGCGCACTATGGTTTTGTTGATCATGTGAAAGAAGAAGTAGAGCATTTTGCAGCCCAGGTGCAGCAAATTTCTGAAACTGCTTAGTCCTATCTGTTCTGATAATAAATAAAGCAATGAAATGATGATTCGATCTAAAATTACAGGCTGGGGCGGTTATCTGCCAGAAAAAGTTGTCACAAATGATGACTTGTCTGAAAAACTTGATACGACACATGAATGGATACATTCACGTACAGGAATCACGCAACGACATCTTGCAGCAGAAGGTGAGTTTACATCAGATCTAGCAACTGCTGCAGCGCAAAAAGCGCTTGATAAAGCAAGTATATCTGCTCAAGACCTTGACCTTATTATTGTGGCAACAACAACACCAGATGAGACGTTCCCTTCGACAGCTGCAATCGTGCAGCGTAAGCTTGGTGCTTATGGATGTGGAGCCTTTGATTTACAGGCGGTGTGTACGGGGTTTGTTTATGCACTTAGTGTTGCAGATAATTTCATTAAAACGGGCTCTTGTAAGAATGTCCTGGTGATTGGGGCAGAAACATTTTCTAGAATATTGGATTGGGAAGATCGCAGAACGTGTGTTCTTTTTGGTGATGGTGCTGGTGCTGTGGTGCTTTCAAGATCTGAGGGTGATGGGCGTCTGTCTGATTCAGGCATCTTTTCTTCTCACCTGCATGCAGATGGCAGACAGCATGACATTTTATATGTTGACGGCGGGCCATCTTCAACGCAAACTGTCGGTAAAGTGAGGATGCTTGGCACTGAAGTTTTTAAACAAGCGGTTTCAAAAATGGCTTCCTCAATTAAAGAATGCTTAGAATTTAATAAAATGACCTTGGAAGATATTGATTGGATGGTCCCGCATCAGGCGAATCAACGTATTTTTAGTGCGACGGCCAAAGCAACAAAGTTTCCCATAGAAAAAATGATCTCAACGGTTGGTCATCATGCGAATACCTCTGCTGCCTCGGTGCCTCTTGCATTGGCAGAGTCATTAGAGAGTGGTAAGATTAAGTCAGGTGATATGGTAATGTTAATTGCAATGGGTGGTGGATTTACTTGGGGTGTTTCGTTGCTCCGTATTTAATGTATTGATATAACGGTGTTTTTTATAAAGTATCTATAATTCAATATTTATTTTTCAATATGTTTATCTATTATTTATTATGTGTTAGGATTTCTTGGTGAATAAAAATAATAATAAAGGAGTTCTGCATGAGTGAGACGTTAACTAGAAGTGAGTTAGTGGAGTCAGTCTACAATGAATTGGGGCTCTCCAAATCAGATTCAAGTGAACTTGTGGAGCTTGTTATTTCAGAGATTTGCGATGCTCTTGTCTCTGGAGAATCTGTGAAAATATCTTCTTTTGCTTCGTTTCTGGTGCATAAAAAAACAGAACGTTTGGGGCGTAACCCTAGAACAGGTGAAGAGGTACCTATTTCTCCAAGAAAGGTTATTCTTTTTCGTCCCTCTCAGGTGCTTCGTGAGCGTGTAAATGGTGCAGAGTAATGGTGTTATGTTAAGGTTTTATTTATGACAGTTTCTGCTACGGGAACCTATAAAAGTATAGGTCAAGTTTCTAAAGAACTTGGTATTGAACAGCATGTTCTTCGTTTTTGGGAATCTAAATTTCCTAAGATACGACCTGTTAAGCGGTCAAATGGCCGTCGTTACTACCGTGAAGAAGATCTCGTATTTATTCGTAGTGTTCAGAAATTACTCCATGATGAAGGTTACAGTATACGCGGCCTTCAGAAGCTATTAGGGAGCTTTAAAAACACAAGCATTGAAAATATAAACAGCGAACTCAGCAGTTTGACTCTGACCGCTCGCTTGAAAAGCCAAAGTGTTAAAGACGTATCTGCTGTTACGTCGAAAGATC
Organism: uncultured Alphaproteobacteria bacterium; assembly: GCA_964350415.1. GTDB lineage: Bacteria > Pseudomonadota > Alphaproteobacteria > CAYGJW01 > CAYGJW01 > CAYGJW01. Next base: position 6,836 of record CAYGJW010000053.1, on the reverse strand, counting down.
TCGTTAAAGATGATAGTGAACAGCTTAAGCAGCTTAGCTCTCTAATGGCATCTTTAGAAGAGATTGAAAGTCATCTAAAACTACAAATATAATTAATAGTCTTTTAAGTATTTTTTAGTAGAAGTTCACTTATTGCTGTTATCGTATGTGATGAAATGGCCTATGATACTTAATTATTTATAGCGGGTTCGTTGTTTCATTCCTCTAAAATTGATTCGTTTCCCTGATATCATTGTCAAGCCACTTAGGCTCCACATTAGTGTGAACACTCCCTTGTAAAAACCTTGGGGTGGAGATAAAATTTCTTAATCTTAGATTCTGATAAACGAGATTGTCGTTTTCTGGAAAAGCGGAAGAAGCAAAACGATGAAGCTTAAAAAGTTTGGCCGATGCTGATGTAGACTTGAAAGCGTTGGTCAAGTGTGTGGCGTTTAAATGTGCGACGCCTTGCGCTGCTTTTTTTATTTCTATGCTGCTTCTTGCTAAATTTCCGGCGATGTAGTGGGAAAGCAATATCAAGTCTAAGTGGTCCAATACTTTCAATAAAATAACGAATTCCGACACCTGCACTAAAAAGCAATGGCTTTTTAAAGGTCGGGATATAAGATTTAAAAACGTTCCCAGCCTCAATAAACGGAACGAGGCCCAAGCTTTTAGTAATACGCCACCTAAATTCAGCAGCAACCTCAAAAGCTGATAACCCCCCCGTTGGTCGATTCTTATGGATAGGACCAAGAGTTTCAAAGCTATAACCACGTATGGATTGCCCACCACCGCCATAAAATCTTTTTTCGCGAGGAACGCCGCTGTGGCTATTGCCTAAGAATGATCCATAGCGTAGACGTGTCGCGAAGCTAAGAGTCTCTTTCTTGTTGAGTGGAATATATGCTGACGGCTTCGCCTCAATTTTTGCAAAGAAATTAACCTGTTTTTTATGGTTTGATGAGAAGCGCCTTTGGTGGGAAGCGTAAGGTGTGCTGGTAACATGAAAACGCCATCCACTTTGCGGATCAAGCTTATCATTGGAGTGATCCAGATAAAGGCCTAAAGGAAGTCCTAAAAGCTTGAAGTTCTCACGCTTAGGTTTAATCTGTTGGATGAAATTGGCTTCCCCACCAAAGAAATAATTTGAGTTTTCCCCTAACTTATAACGGAGAAGTGTAGATGCAAAAATATTGTTAGACTTTCTGGAAGGGAATTGAATTTGGTTAATTTCTGTTTTGAACTGCAGGTCTTGATCTAGTTTGTAAAAATCTGGAATTGTATAGGTCGCCCCAGCGCCTTTTTTAAGCTTAGAAAAGTTCGTTGTAACCCTTAGCTTCTCGCCCCCATTAAAAAGATTTCGATGCTCCCAAAAAGCCCTGCCACCAAGCCCTTCTGATGTTGAGTAGTTGGCGCCGCCTCCAACAAGACGGCGCTTATTTTCTGAAACTTTCAGGATGATAGGGACTTGATTGTTTTGTATGGCCTCAAAATTCGCTGTAATACTCACTGAGGAAAAAACACCTGTTTGAAGCAGCTTCTTTTTAAGCTCTGTAAACAGATCATGGTTGAAAATATCCCCGTTCTTCCATGGTAACTTGCTTTCAACCCATTCGGGCTTTGATTTCAATCTTCCTGTAAGGGTAACGGATCCAAAGTAGACGGTTGCATCAGGTTCAATCATCCATAAGACATCTATTTTTTTGCTGTTTGGATCAGCCAGAACAAAACGATCACGTACTTGAGCCTGAGGGTGTCCCTTTGTACCAAGGTGTGTCAAAATTAATCTCTCACTTTCTAGAATATCTGATGCAAGGTAAGCCATGTCTTTTTTGATAATAGGCAGGCTTGAAAAATCAATCCCAGTAATTTTTTTTTCGGTATCAGCATTAAGAATTTTTATTTCTTTAAATTTATAACGTTTTTTCAAATTAATTGTGAAGGTGATTAAATTTGGTGTTTTAACTTTATCAAGCCTAGAAATGATTTCTGCGTCATGGTAGCCATAAGCGCTAAGGATTTTTTTGAAACTAATTTTTTCTTTTTCAACTCGGTGATGCAATTTTTCATAGGTTAGAAGAGGAGAGGCATCTTTAGAGAGCAGAATAGATTTCTTTTGTAAAGCCTCTTCTACGATATTTCCTGAGTCCGCCTCTATGTGAACGGTATAGGAAATTCCTTTAGACTGCTCGATAGCAGCAGCGTTTAAAGCAGTTGAAAAACTAAGCGCAACAAAAATGAGTAGGAAAAATAGACGCATCATCGTCGAATTTTAGTCGATATTTATCGAAGATGCAATAGGTGCTCATGGTGCTTGGGTTATTTATAATATGATTGCTCAATCGCGGCCACACGGCCATTTTCTTTAAGTTTTACAAGGGCTGCATCAAGTGCATTGCAGAGTGTTTGTGCTTTGGCGGGATCACTTTGATATTTTCTTGACACTGTGAAGTAATAATCTTTGTCCGCTTTATAAGCAGGCTTGAGGAGGGCAATATTCTGGATACCTCGTGTCTTTATAATATGCCTCAATGATCCTGTTTCTGCACATAAGCTTTGAATGCGAGGGGCAGGTGCTGTTAATTTTAATACATTTTGAATGTCACTGGTTGCACCGTTATCAACAGCAGCTTTCCCAAGAGCGGTTTGCAGGGCTTGAGTTACAGAGAATCCCTCAGGAGATCCTATGAGTGAGGGTATTTTTTTGACGTCCATGCTGTTATCCCAGCCATGTTTTGCCCCCTTAACTGTCGCAAAAGAATAAGAAGCACGATGCATGGCTGTTTTGGGATAAATCATAAATTCTTCCCGCTCAGGCTTTTTTGAAGCACCATAAACCATGTCAATTCGCCCATTTTTAACCATGGCTAAACAGCGATTCCAGTTCATTTCAGAGCCTTCTATTTTAATGCCAATGTCGAGGGCAATTTCCTGGAGAATATCAGAGTGAATACCACGAACATTATCTGAGGTGTTTTCTTTGATTGTATAAGGAGGCCATTCGACACTACAGGCAGTAAGTTTCGTTTTGTGTCCCTGCTGATTTAAAAAGTTTGCTTGAGAAAAAGAGAGATTTATTAGAAAGATGAGAAGTGTATATGATATGGTAGCGTATTTTCTTCTCATGTCTTTGTCTTTATTTATTGGTATTAATATTAGTTTAAATGTTATTTATTAATATACAAGAATTTTATGTGTATAGTTTGGCTTTAATGTTCTATAATGCGAATGATTGAGGTTAATTGTTAAGCTATGTCACTTAATGCTTTACAATTGGCTTGAAATTAAGTATTGATGTTGAGTTTGTTAGGGCAGTATTTGTGACTCTGGGAAATGAAATAGTCAGAACTCTGGCATAGATATAGAGAAAAAACTGAAAGGTAAATTAAGATGACGGAAGTCAGTCAGCAGGCAGCAAAGCCTCAATTTTCTAAATTACGCGCGATGCTATGGCCGATCGAAGGCTGGGAATGTAAAAAAGTGATCCCGATGGCTTTAATGATGGCAGGGGTGCTCTTTAATTATTCAATGCTTCGTGGAACCAAAGATACTTTGGTTGTAACAGCGGCTGGGTCAGGTGTTGAGGTTATTAGTTACCTTAAGCTTGGTGTTGTGCTTCCGATGGCGATATTGTTTTTGATTCTCTACACGAAAATGAGCAATATGCTGCAAAAGAAATCACTGTTCTATGCGACACAGGTCCCGATTCTTATGTTCTTTGTGGCATTTGCATTTTATCTTTATCCAAATAGAGAAATTTTCCAGCCTGATGTTGAAAACCTTTTTGCAATGCAAGAAGCGTTCCCGCGTTTTAAATGGATATTCCCAATTTATTATCATTGGTTGAGTTCAGCATTTTATGTGCTGTCAGAACTTTGGGGTAGTGTGGTTCTCTCGTTACTTTTCTGGCAGTTTGCCAATGATGTGACTCGGGTTTCTGAGTCTAAGCGTTTTTATGCTTTCTTTGGTATGATCGCAAATGCGTTTGTATTTTTAGCGGGTTATTTGCTTGAAGTATTCTCAAAAATGCAAGATTCAGTAAGTGGACAAACTGATTTTGGTCAGACTCTACATTATATATGTAGTTGTGTTGGCGTTGTTGGGTTGCTGATTGCAGGAATCTATTGGTGGCTGAATAAATACGTTCTTACGGACGTTCGTTACTATGAAGCGGCTGCCGTGAAGAAAAAGAAAAGTAAGCAGAAGCTATCAATGGGCGAAAGCTTTAAATATCTATTCACGTCAAAATACCTTGGCTTTATCGCAATGCTTGTGATTTGTTATGGTATTTCAATTAACCTGATTGAAGTCACTTGGAAGCATCAGTTGAAGCTTGTTGCGGATGGTGATCCGAATAAATTTAACGCGCAAATGGGTGGTGTCTTAAAATATATCGGCCTTGTAACAATGGTCTTTATGTTGATCGGTGCTAATATCCTTCGCAAGTTTAGCTGGTTGGTTTCTGCGTCAATTACGCCGTTCATTTTCCTTGTAACAGGTGGTTTGTTCTTCGCATTTATCCTGTTTTATGATGCATTGACGCCGTTTATTGTTGCGCTTGGCTTTACGCCTTTGGCAATGGCTGCATGGCTTGGCACAACGCAGAATATCTTCTCGAAAGGCACAAAGTACTCGCTGTTTGATCCGACGAAAGAGATGTCTTATATTCCGCTTGATGAAGAGCTTCGTGGTAAAGGTAAGGCGGCAGTTGATGTTGTCGGTGGACGCTTGGGTAAATCAGGTGGTGCGTTGATTCAGGCTGTTCTTTTGATCGTTATTTCAGGTGGTCAAATGGATATCGTGCCTTACATCGCAGGTATCGTGTTCTTAACTCTGTTTGTTTGGTTCCGTGCAATTAAAGGCTTGAACGTTGGCTTTAAGCAAAAAGTTGCAGAACGAGAAGCAGAGGAAAAACAAGCCGCTCAGCAATAGTTTCAGTAATTTTGAAAATAAAAAAGGCGTCACTTTTCAGTGACGCCTTTTTTATTGAAAGGGTCTGACTGGTGGCTTAACAGTAGTCACCTGAGAGTTAATGAATCGAACTAAAAGAACTGCTTGTTGCACTCCTTTTATTTTATACTCAGAATAGTTCCTTGTGTGAGGGGATGTAGGTCTGCTGGCGTAAAAGAAAATACCGCATGTGGTGTGCCTGCTGCCGCCCATAAAACATCATATTGGTATAGGTCTTCATCAATTAAGGTTGGAATGTCTGTTACATGACCCATGGGCGGAATACCGCCAATTGCATAGCCTGTCACTTTGCGGGTAAAGTCAGCGTCGGCGCGCTCAATTTTTTCGCCAAGATGCTTGGCAATAGCCTTTTCATTTACACGATTACTGCCGCTTGCAAGAATAAGGATCGGGCGTTGAGATTCCTTCGTTCGGAAAATGAGAGATTTAACAATTTGATCGACGCTGCATGCTAAAGCATCTGCAGCTGCTTGTGCTGTGCGGGCGCTATCTGGGAGCTCAATGACTTTGCAGGCAATGTTTTGAGCGCGAAGCGCGTCTTGTACGCGCTGTGCACTGCGGCTTAAAGCTTGTGAGTTGTCTTGTTTGACTGCAGTTGTCGTCATGCTATCCTCCAAAATTATTCTATTATATAGCTAGGAATTATGATCTTAGTTTTCAAGAAAATATTGATTAATCGTCCTTTTTTGCTATTATTTTTAAAAAAGGATCAAGTTATATGCATGTGTTTAGGGCGCCGAATAAATTTTTATGGTTAAGTGTTTTTGTTCTTATGTTTCCGTTGTCTGCAGATCGGATAATTGCGATGACACCGGCTGAAATTGCCACGGCAGAGCATTGGGCAAATGAAGGAAGTGTTGTGGCGCAATTGAATATTGCAGATGCGTATTATGAAGGAAATGGGGTTGTTCAAGATCGTAAGGTTGCATTGAAGTGGTATCAAATGGCAGCAGATCAAGGGGATGAATCCGCTAAAGATAAAATAAGACAGATGCGCCGTGATGGCGAGATTGATTAAAAATCCGACGACTCAAAAAATGTAGAGAAAATGGCCAAAGTTTAAGAATTTCTGGATTTTTTTTGGACTTAACGCCATATTAGATTTGTAATATCAGGAATAAGTTTGGCGCTAGAGGTGCCGTGTAAGGGATAAAAATGGAAATACTTTCTCAGATTTCAAGTGATTTTGTTGCTTTTGTTGTTGTTTTAACCGTTTTGGTATTTGTCCATGAATTTGGTCATTACCTTGCTGCACGCTTGAATGGTGTGAAAGTTGAAACATTTTCCATTGGTTTTGGCCCCGAGATTTTTGGGTGGACAGATAAAACTGGGGTTCGTTGGAAGTTTAGTATTATTCCTTTGGGTGGTTATCTTAAAATGTACGGGGATGAAGACGTGATGAGTACGCGCCCTGAAGATATTGAAAAAATGGAAGCAAAAGAAAAACAACAGTCCTTGCATGCGAAAAGTGTTGGTCAGCGCTCAATGGTGGCGGCAGCGGGTCCCTTAGCTAATTTTTTATTGGCAATTGTTATTTTCTTAGGTGTTTTTGCAATTTCAGGATCACCATACTTAACGCCTCATGTTGGCGGTGTTGTTGAAGGCGGCGCTGCTGCAGCTTCAGGAATTGAAAAAGACGATAAAATTATTGCGGTTAACGGAAAGCCGATTACACGCTTTGATCAGTTGATTGAAATCACTGCAGAAACAAAAGGTCAACCCCTTGTTCTTGATCTAGAGCGTGGTGAAGAAGCTGCAAAAACCAACATTCAACTAACAGTAACACCGCAAAAGACAACGGATTCTTTTGGCAATGATCATTACAGGATTGGTGTGCAAGCGGGTGAAAAGTTGGAATACGAGTCGGTCGGTCCTTTTAAGGC
>CAYGJW010000052.1:0-8898 GCA_964350415.1 uncultured Alphaproteobacteria bacterium | reverse complement strand
CCTGCGTCCTGTTGCTAAGCCAAAGGTTTTCTTGGTGGCCTTGGGCTCGTGAATATAATCGATTAACGCGTATTTTGGTTTTTTCCCTGGGAAAGCGCCTAGGAAAGAAGTTCTGTTCAGTTTTTTACTATAACGACCATTTCGAATCAGCTCTGCAGTACCTGTTTTTCCCAAGACGCTGTAGCCTTTGACCGCAGCCTTACGTCCATAACCATCTGTGACAACCAGGCGCATCAGGTCACGAACTGTTTGAGATGTTTTTTTTGAAATGACTTGCGTGCGTGGGCTTAAGGATGCGTCGCGCTTCAGGACTGTTGGCTCCACGTAATAGCCGTCAGCAACTAGGGGCGCGACCGCAGCAACCATATGTAGGGCGGTGACTGCAATACCGTGGCCATAAGATGCTGTGATGGTGCTTACTTCTTTCCAAGGATTTGGCAGCATTGGCTTGGCATTTTCGAGTAATTCAACAGGTGTCGGGTTAAAGAATCCTATTTTTTTAAAGAATTCCTGTTGCTGTTTGATACCCGTATCAAGCGCCATTTTGGCACAGCCGATATTAGACGAATACATAAGGATTTCGGGAACGGACATCCAGCGGTTTTGCCCGCGATAATCATTAATAGTAAAGCGTGCAACGCGAATAGGTGTGCTGGCATCATAACGGCTTCGCAAGGTCACAGCTTTGTTTTCTAAAGCATTCGCAACGGTAAATAGTTTAAAGGAAGAGCCAAACTCATAAACCCCTAAGGTGTTGCGGGCAAACAAGGCTTCTTCGTCTTTGGTATCCAGGTTATTTGGATCGAAGGTGGGATAAGAGCTCATGCCCACAACTTCACCACTTTCAACATCCATCATCACCGCGCCACCTGATTTGGCGCTGTATTCAGCAATGGTTTGTTTCAAAACATCGTCCAAGACATAGTTAACGCGTGTGTCAATTGAAAGGGTTAAATCACCCTGATTACTTTGCAGGAAAGTGTTATGCGATTGCTCAATCCCCATGGCGCCTTCACCTTCGCCATTCACAAAACCAACAAGATGCGATGCAAGTTTAGATTGCGGATAAACCCGGCGTTCGTGGGTCCTGAAGTAAAGCCCAGGAATACCAAGGCTGTTGATCTCATAATGTTGCTTGGGTGTTAGGTTTTTCTGCAACCAAATAAACCGACATTTTTTAGTGAGCCTTTTTGTTAAGTACTCAACAGATAAATGCGGTAAAAAAGGCTGTAATGTCTTCGCAGACTGCACAGGATCCGTTACGTCTTTTGGATCAGCATATAAAGAAACCGCGCGAATACTTGTCGCAAGCAGTACTTTATTGCGATCATAAATATTTGAACGACTTGGGGAGAATGCATTCATGCGTTCTGTTGATGCAACCTTAGGTTCTTCGTGAGCATCAAAGACCATCAACTTTGTTAACTTGACCCCAATTGTCATGAACAGTAGGAGGAAAGTAATGCCAATAACAGCAAGCCGGTGACGTGCAGCATCAAGGACTGGATCTGCAGAAATATTTTTATTGTGATCTTCAGTATATGTTGGCTTGTTGTCGTAAGGCCCTAACATATCATCCACCTACCGAATGGCTAACGTCAACGAACATAGAACTGGCGCTTGTAACGCGGGCAATTGTTTGAATGGACTGGGGCTCCATCGGGGTTAGGTTAAGGTAGCGTTCATTTAGCGCGGCTAACCGATCAGGGCGATTCAGGTAATGCCATTCAGCATTAAGGATGTGCAGGGACTCCCTTTCGCTTAGGATCTGGCGATCAAGAGAAGCAAGTTGGTCCTCAAGTTTTTGCACTTTGTTTTTTGTATGGAAAAGGACCCCGCCCATAATCGCTGCAATGAAAGTCCAAAAAAAGATACTTTTTTTCATTGGGCACCTCCGTCTTGGTTCTTCGCAGCTACTTTGATTGCAGTGCGAAGCTTGGCAGAGCGGGCGCGTGGGTTTTGGTCCGTCTCGTCCTTGGAGGCCTTGATGGCTTTGCTTGTGATAATACGCAGTGAACCACCTTCGAACTCACCTTCTTCTTGAACAACAGCAGGAGAAAAGCGTGACGGACGCGATTGCTTTGTGCTGTGTTTTTTAAAGAAGTTCTTAACAATGCGATCTTCGAGGGAGTGAAAAGTCACAACCACAAGCCTGCCACCAGGTTGCAAAATGTTCTCAGCAATACGCAGGGCCGTTTCAAGCTCTTCAAGTTCACGGTTCACATGGATGCGTAGCGCTTGGAAGGTGCGCGTTGCAGGGCTGATTTTGTGGTACCCCTTTGGATAGGAGGCGACGGTGATATCAACAAGCTCTTGAGTCGTTGTAAGGGGGGCTATTTCCCGCTTTTCTAAGATGCGTTTGGCAATGCGGCGCGCAAGTTTTTCTTCCCCGTAAGTCCGAAGTACATGGATGATGTCTTCCTCAGATGCTGTGTTCACAAAGTCAGCAGCAGAAGGCCCTTGTTCAGGGTTCATGCGCATATCCAGCGGCCCAGGTTTAGAGAAAGAAAATCCGCGCTCAGCTTGATCAATCTGAAAAGATGAAACCCCAATATCCAGCACAATGCCGTGAATTTTCGTTTGCTTTATTGAATAGGCTAGGGCGCCCATCTGGCTGAAACGACCAGCGAGGAAGTGAAACTTTGGATTATCTTTGAAGGGCGGTTGTTCTGCACGCTTGGCCGCATCAGGATCTTGGTCGATGCCCAGAACAGTGCAGTCAGCAGCTTGCAGAATTGCTTTGGTATAGCCGCCACCACCAAAAGTACCATCGATATAGACCTCGCCATCTTTTGGGGCGATGGCTTCAAGCATTTCATTCAGTAATACGGGGTTGTGGCCTAAGTGTTGTTCTTGAGTTGGAGAGTTGCTCATGTTTTCTCTCCTGAACTTTTAGGGGAAATGGCTAAGGTACGCCTTGCGCTCTTCAGCGCTTTTTGCGCGGCTTTTTTATGTTCAGCGTATGCCGTAGGCTCCCAAATGCGGAAGATGGGACCAGCGCCAACAAACAGGGCTTTGTCCGTAATGCCTGCATGCTCAGCAAGGTTTTGCGGAAGATTAACCCGGCCGTCTGCATCAAACGTCACAGGGTGGGCATCTGCAAAGATCGCAGTTCCTAGTTGGTCTTGCTCATCAGAAAAAACATCGAGTGCATCAACGCTCGCGCTTAGGGTTTCCATGCGATCCATACCACAAGCTTCCAGCGCTGGGTATTTGTGGGAAGGAAAGATAACAACACCTTGGAATTCTTGCCGACTTAAGATGGCGCGAAAAGAAGCGGGTACAGATACGCGCCCTTTCTTGTCTATCTTGTTTTCATAAGTCGATAAAAAAACAGCCAAGTTTTTATTCTCTCGTTAATCGCGTTGTGCCCCATTCCTCTGGAGGTAGCCTCATGGGAGATAACCTCTACTATATGGGATACCATGGGAATTCATGGGAGTCAATGGAATTTTAAGTATAGCTTATGTAAAAACATGTAAATAAGAGGTGTATAAAAGAAAAAAATATACTGAATAGGTTTTTGTTTAATGCATACGTATAAATAAGAAACAGTCATGAATACATCCAAACTAGTCTTAATGGTATTTATGTTGTCTTATAGTAAATAGAGGGAGTGATTATGTGTTGTTGTTTAGCAGTAATAGTATGGCTTGATGATTTAGTCTGAAAGTGTTTGTATTTGTTAGGGAAAATAAGTTTAAGAAGGGTTTGGCTTGGAGAATTTAGAAGCATATAAAAAAGCCCCACCATTTCTGGAGAGGCTTTTGGTTTAAGGTTCAAGTCGTTTTAATCGATGGCTAAGCTGCCTCTGTCCTAATCAGCGACAGTTTTTAAATTAAATACGACCTTGTAAGTAGAAGCGCTTTAATTATTCACTCTTTAGCTAAGCTCTTAACCCATCGCTCCTTTAGTTAAAGCGTCGCTCTGCAAGAAAGGAAGCCTTTGCCATAACTCAATGGCTGTTTTAGTGTCCGTTGCACTAATAAAGCGCCTAATCTCTTGCTGAAGTTTTTCAAACTGTTCAGGATCTTGCAGCAGTCCTCTAAGGTGTGACGGCTCGTTAATGAATTCAAGGATGTCGTTGTCAATGCTTGTATAATCTTCCATGTAAGTTTGTTTTGCAGCTAGGTAGGCCAGGTAGAATAGGGCTTTACTAGGCTCATCAAAGTTTTCTATAGAGTTCAGAATACCTTCAATATATTCCTTGTCGGCAAATTCACCCATCAGATAGTTTTTGAAAAACAGGAATTCAGGGGCTTGTGATCTTAGTGCATCATCAATAATAGCTCTTACTTGATCTTGGTGTGTATGCGGGCTTGCTAGATAAGTAGAGTAGAAGCGAAATTTTTGAATTGCATTTTCAAAACCAGCGACGTCCTGTAAAATTATTGCGATGACGTCAGGATCAGCATCCTCTCGGGTGAGATAAGCGTTATATGCCTCTTCTTTCTTATCTGCATCATTAAAACGAGTAATGTCCTCTAAGATATCTTCCATTACATTTGGATCCGCATACGTAAATGCGAGGTAAGGGAGGTATATAACGTATTTATCCTGATTATTGTGCGCAAGGGCCAGGGCTTGGTTGAGCTTTTCTATTGCACTTTGCTCTATATCCGCAGGTGTGAAGTCAGCATTATAGGCGGGAATTTCAATGATCTCATCCTTAAATCCCTCAATGATTTCAAGAACTTTTTCCGTTATATTTGGATTGTTAATACCTTTTCTAAGATAATCTGCGTAGATTTGGTATTGATCGCGTTTATTCTTCAAGCTATCAATAATTTCGTATATTTTTTTTAATACGCTTGGATCTGTAAAGTCTCGGGTGAGATAAGCCTTTAAAACGCTGTGCTTATAATATGGACTTTTCCAACCAGTAACCTCTTCTAAGATTTCTTTAATGGCATCAGGGCCAGTATCTTTTCGTGCGATATAAGCGGCAAGGACTTCGGATCTTGAGCTTTCTTTCGACGAAGCATCAGCTTCTTTGGAGAGTCGTTCCTGATCAGTTGTGTCGACTGATTCTTCTAAAGGGTTATGTTTCCAATCTGTAGCACGATCTAAAACTTTAGCAACGGCACCAGGGTCAGTATCTTCCCGTGCGATATAAGCGGCAAGAACTTTGGATTCTGTGGCTTCATTCCGCCAAGCATCAAGGGTTTCTAATATTTTTTTCGTTATATTTGGATCTATAAATTCTCGTTCCATATAAGCCAAGTAGACGTCAGATTCGTGAGGGGGATACTTCCAACCTCTAACGATATCGATAATCATTGCAATGGTTTCAGGCTCAGTATCTTTCCGTTCGAAATAAGATATGTAGACTCTAGGCTGGTAAGACTCATCAAGCTTAGCTACATCTTCTAAGATCATCGCAACGGTACCAGGGTCCGTGGCATCCTTACGCATGAGATAAGATCTGTAGAGCTCATATTTAGCACTTTCAATCTGCCAACTAGCTACACCTTCTAAGATCGTTTTCATAGTGATCGGGTCTGCATTGGTCTGTCCGAGGTAGTCCCTATAGAATGGTACTTTATAGGTTAGATCTTGCCAGCCAGCAACATCTTCAAAGATCATCGTAACAGTGTCAGGATCTGGATCCGCTTGTGTAACATAAGCTTTGTAGACTTTGGCTTTTGAAAGCTCACTCATGCCTTCTGTAATTTGGTTCAGTATTGCAGAGTTTGCACGGGCTTGCGGCTGTGCTGCAAAGGCAATAAGCGCAATAAATGCGATTCTGTATAAAATTGAAAACATCTCTTTTTCTCCGTTTTAAAGTTGGATAAAGCAATTTATACCTTAAGTTTACAAAGTAAATCTTAAGAAACGGTTAAGAAGTTAGAGAAAAATTGCAGAACAGTTGTTCTTATCGATGATGATTCCGGATAAGCTAACCAATAAAATCATAATACAATATATTCAAAACAGTACTAAATGAACCTGCCGATATCTGTCGTTCGTAGATTAGTGTATAAAGTTAGGAAATGTCAGACGGCCTATAAGCCGGGTTCTGTCCTCGTTGCCGAGGGATAGTTATTCATCTGGGAGCCTTGTTACCAAGACCCTCGTGCGACCTACCCGAACAGCGGCGTGAAAGTGCGCCTCCAGCTTGCGCTGGTCCTGTTCCTACATGGTCTTGCTCCTGGTGGGGTTTACCCTGCCTCCTCTGTTACCAAAGGAGCGGTGCGCTCTTACCGCACCATTTCACCCTTACCTTGCGAACAAGGCGGTATATTTTCTGTGGCACTTTCCCTAAGGTCACCCTCGCCGGACGTTATCCGGCACCACACTTCCAAGGAGCCCGGACTTTCCTCCACTGCCTAATAAATTAAGCAACAGCAACTATCCGGCCATCTGACGAGCGTACCTTAAGCGGATTCAACCGTTTGGTCAATAACTTTGGCAGTTTTTCTGCGTTTAGGTCTGATTAATGCAATGATGGCGACGCCAGAGATGATAATTGCACCACCAATAATTGTTTTGACTGTAATCGTTTCACCTAAAATTGTAACGCCAAATAAAACACTTAAAATGGGGCTTAGCAAGGTGTATGGAATGACGTCGTTAATTGTGTTGTGCTTCAAAAGCCAGTACCAAAGACCGTAACCAATAATGGTAGAAGCAATGGCCATATAGACAATGCCAGCCCAGGCAGGCCAAGGCGCATTGATGATTTGGGCTTGAATATCAGATTCAAAGATCAAGGCAAGAATTAAAAGATGGATGCAGGTAAAGACTGAAAGCCATCCATTAATAACGAAGCCATTGATATGAGAGATTTTTTTCATTTGTAGATTTGACACCGCCCAAGCAGCGGCAGAGGCTAAAACAATTAAGAACGAGTTAAAATTATTGGCGATGTCAGGTTCCCCAGAAATAAGGATCACGCCCGCGACTGCAAATCCCATACCAATAAGAAGTGCCTTCGAAAGTTTTTCTTTAAAGATATAGGCCGCAAGTAAAGAGGCTACCGGGACTTCGGCTTGTAGGGCGAGGGTGGTGCTGCTGACATCAAGATTCTTCATGCCTAAGAAGATCAAACCAAAGTGCCCAATCCCAAAAGTGATTGAAAGTACAAATATTTTTTTGAGTTCATTTAAGGAAGGGAGCTTAATAAAGGGTAAGATAAGAAGAGATGAAAGGGCAAACCGTAGAACTAACATTGTAAAAGGAGAAAAAGAGCCAAGGGAAATTTTCCCCGCAATAAAATTTGCAGCCCAAATGGTCATCACAAAAACAGCAATGAGAGCGTGACGCAAAGTCATGATTCTATTTCCTTTATTTTTTTATTTAATGCTTACTTATGCTGATTTTTTAGAAGCATTTATTCCTATAGCCTGGAAATATCTGTTGTCATAGCGCTAAGTTATCATTTTGTTGATTGTAGTTCATTTTATGCATTTCATTCGCTTGTCGTTGCATTTGTAACGCCTCAATTTGAAGAAAATATCTTAAGCTGATTCTGCCGTTTGCTCTATGGTTCGAGCAGCCTTTTGGCGTCTTGGTTTAACAAGGATGATGATTGCCACCCCTGAAATGATAACAGCGCCGCCGATCATTGTTTGAGTTGTGATCGTTTCACCCAGCAAAGTAACACCGAATAAAACGCAGAGAATAGGGCTTAACAGCGTGTAAGGGATCACTTGGCTGATCGGGTTGTGCTTGAGTAACCAGTACCACAGGCCGTACGCGATCACCGTTGATGCAATCGCCATATACGCAATACCGCCCCAAGCAGGCCAAGGGGCATTGATGATTTGAGCAGGCATATCAGATTCAAGGATAAGAGCTAAGATGAAAAGATGAATACAAGTAAAGACCGAAAGCCAACCATTAATGACAAAGCCGCTAACATCAGAAAGCTTTTTCATCTGTAAGGTTGCAACAGCCCAAGCCGCTGCAGAGAGCAGAACAATCAGAAATGAACCAAAGTTGTTGGAAATGTCAGGTTCCCCAGAGATCAGTACAACGCCTGCAACGGAGCATGCCATGCCGATAATAAGTGCTTTTGATAATTTTTCTTTAAACACATAAGCTGCAAGTAAGGCGGCCATTGGGACTTCGGCTTGCAGGGCGAGGGTGGTGCTGCTGACGTCTAAATTCTTCATGCCTAAAAAGACAAGTCCAAAGTGTCCAACCCCAAAAGTAATTGAAAGTACGAATATTTTTTTCATAACTTTCAATGTAGGGAGTTTAATAAATGGGAGGATCACAATTGCTGATATCGCAAACCGTAACACCAGCATGGTGAAGGGTGAGAAAGACCCAAGGGCAATCTTTCCTGCAATAAAATTAGTGGCCCAAATAGACATGACAATGATAGCAATAAGAGAGTGTCGAAGTGTCATTTTTTATTTCCTTAATATTTAAATATACATAATTTTAATTTATTAAAATCCTAAGTGTTTGCAATCCTAACATATAAGTAAGGTTGCTGTATATGTTTTAAATAAAATAAATTAGATTTATTTAAGAAAATAAATTAAAGAGCTGAGATGCTTCTACTTTTTTTATGGGGTTTTCCTTTTTAAGTAACTGATTTTATTGAAAATAAATCAGTCTTCAAGCGCTTCTTTCATTGCTTCTAACTCAAGCCAACGGGTTTCTAATTCTTCAAGTTTTACTTTAGCTGCAACAAGTTTTTCGCTGGTTTCAGCATATGCATCCGGTGAATCGGTGTAATAACTGGAGTCACTGAGCTGCTTCTCAAAGGCCTCAATCTGGGTTTGAAGGGCATCAATTTGGCCAGGAAGTTTGTCGAGCTCATGCTGGTCTTTATAGGTAAGTTTGGCGCGTTTTTGGGGTGCTTTGGTGGACTTTTTAGAGTCGTTGATTGTCTTTTCTGGGGCGGTTTTCATCGCTTGGGTTTGTGCCTTGTAATCACTGTAC